>JANXBL010000010.1 GCA_025060575.1 Patescibacteria group bacterium
AAAATTGTTATATAATAAACTTAACAAGAGAATATGGATAAAAAACCTATAGTTTTAATAGTCGATGATAGCGATGATTTCAGGGAAATTTGGAGAATCAGGTTTAGTATTGAAAATTTTGAAGTATTAGAAGCAAAAAGCGGTAAAGAGGCGTTAGAAATTTTAAAAAATAAAAAACCTGATATTATTTTGATTGATTTTCTCATGCCAGAAATGAACGGTGTTGATCTCTATCTTGCCCTTAAAAAAAATCCAGAAACAAAAGATATTAAAGTCTTTTTCTTAACATCGATGGACAGATTAGATGATGAAATTTTTAAAAGTTATGGGAACGAATTTTCTGAAGAGTTAAAAGGAGTTCCTTACATTAGTAAAACTAGAGATTTGAAGGAAGTGTTAGAAATAATAAAAAATGAATTAAAAGCTAGCTAAAAAGTAAGGTTTACCACTCCATTTTATAAAATACATGCCTAGGGCTAAATTATATGTTTGTACAATAATAAGAGAGGTAAATATTTTTAATCTAGACAAAAAGGGTTTAAACTTTATTAGAGAGAATACTGTTAGATTAGGCTTTTTAAGCTAAAAAATACTTTTAGAAAAACTGATTGAGTAAGGCTTCCTTTTTTATAAGATGAAAACACTTATACCTATAGTATTTTGCTTAATATCTTGGTCGTATATTATCATAAGTTTATTGAATTCAGAGACAACTCTAGATTTAATTTTAAGGATTAGTTTGTTAGTTGTCTCATTAATTTTAGGAATTATTACCCTTAACGTGCTTAATGGTGAAATTAATCAAAATAGAAGACTGAGCGATTTAATATCCTTTGTTTCGCATCAAATAAAATCACCTATGACCATAGCCAAGGACTATGCTGAAATAATAGTTAACAACATCTCAAATGTTGAGGAAAGCACTAAAAACTATGCTTCTAAAATTAAGGAGAACATAACTATTTCTCTTAATCTAATCGAGGAGTTTTTAGATTATAAAAAACTTGAAGAAGGAAAGATTGACTTTAATTTTGAAAAAACGGAAATAGTTGCATTTATTAAAGAGATTTTTGATAGATTTAGTATTTTAGCCCAAAATAAGAATCTTCAATATTTTTTTGAGGCTGAGATTAAAGAAGCTTTTGTTAACATTGATAAATTTAGATTGTCTCAGGTTATACAAAATTTAATAGACAATGCCATTAAATATACAGAAAAAGGGTGGGTAAAGTTAACTTTATCAACAAATGCCAATTGGTTAATAATTTGTGTATCTGATTCAGGAATAGGAATTTCTAAAGAAATGCAAGGTAAACTTTTTAAGAAATTTGAGAGAGACCCTTATATTAAGGGAAAAATAAAGGGCACAGGCCTCGGCCTTTATATATCGAAACAGATTATAGATGCTCATAAAGGCCAAATTTGGGCAGAATCAGAAGGTGAAGGTAAAGGAAGTAAATTTTATGTTAAAATACCCATCTCGCAGTCATAAATCGCTAAACCTATTGCTTCCCCAAATTGCTAAAAGCCTATTCCATTTAGCAACTCTTTCTCCTTGGAAAGGAACGCCAATTTTAAAATAGTCAGCATTAAAAGCAGTGCCCAAATCAACTATCCAATCATCGTTTGTTTCTCCACTTCTATGAGAAAAGATAGTAAATAAATTATTCTCTTTTGCCAATCTAATAAATTGAAATGTTTCCTGAATTGTCCCAATTTGATTAGGTTTAACAATAACTCCTGAAATGGCGTTTTTTTCCAGAGCAATAGATAATCTTTCGTAATTAGTAGTTGTAAGATCATCGCCGATAACTTCAAAACCCATCTCCCTTAGCTCGGCAAATTTTTTAAATTCATTTTCTCGGTAAGGATCTTCTAAAAATTTAACACCCAGGGCTTTTAATTTTTCATAAACATCTTTCCAATCTAACAGTTTTGTTATCTGATTAGCAGCGATATCAGCACCGACTTCAAAATCGTAAAGATCCTGTAAGTATAAAAATGGTTCATAATTATCGTTAAAATTAACACAAAATGCTCCCTCGTCATTCCTACCCACTGGCAAACTAAATCTCTCTGATATTTTTTTAAGAGATTCAAGAAGGTCATTTATTACCTTTTCCGAAAAGTTAGATTTACTTACCAACCAATATTCCTGAAAATCCAAATTATTCATAGAATGCACTCCTCCGCCGATAACATTAGCAACTAGTCTTGGTGGCTGTAGAAAAGTATTTAACTGATACTCACGCTTAAGATATTCAAATAAATCGATGTTATTTACTTTGGCTAGTAATCTTGCAAAAGCAACCGATAAACCAAGAATAAAATTGGCCCCCAAAACCTCTTTGTTCTTCCCTGCCCTGTCTCTTAAAAAACTATCAAATTCCTGTGAGTTTAAAAAATCCATCTTCCTTACCTCTTTTCTAAATGAATCTAGATTTTTAATTATTTCCTCATAATCTCTATTTTTAGCCTCATAACTCCCTCTGCTTTTCCCACTAGGAACAGAAGCTTTACTAAACAAATTATTAGCTACTATCTCGACTTCAATTGTCCATTCTCCCCTTGAGTCAAGAATTTTCCCTACCTTTATATCTTCTATTTTCATTCTAATTGAATTATAATTTATTATTAGGATGACAAAAAATAATTTATATTTTCTACTCTTTATAATATTTACCTCTTTAAACTTTTCCCTCTCTCAAGAATTTCTACCAGTAGAATATTTTACTCTTAATGGAGTTAGATATGTCTTCACTGCTTATAGAGCTAGTCCTGAAGAGATCGTTTTAATTTATAAAAGACAAAAAGAAACAAAGGATGACCCTTATTCTCGTGATATGCGAGCTAAAATAACTGGAAGAATTATAAATTTTGAAAATGATGAAGCAAAAATAAGAGCAATTTTTGAAGAAAAAAATAACAGAATAAGACTAACGACTTTCACTAATAAAAAGAACAAAACCGCTCGCTCACTCAATACTCGTTGGTTACCTCTAAATGAAATATCAACTCATACAGAAACTTTTAAGATAGAGAATAAGACTTACACAATTACTTTTCCCATATATAAAAATCAGATCAGAGTAATAAAAGAATACAACAAAGATCAATCAGCAGTTAATTTTAAGTTTGTGACTAATGACAAATTTAAATTATCGTCTGATAAGGTGGATTTAGGCTTAGAAATAGAAGCCATAACTCCATACAACAACAAAGATAACTTACCTCCTATAGGAAAAAGACTATTTGATCTTGATGATATGACCTTGATTAATTTTTTGATAAATCAAAATTCAAAGTATGGAAAGCTTATATTAATCCCTAAAGGAGTGAGTATTTATGATATATTAGTTTACCCTCCTCTAATGACCATTTATCAAGATGGAGATAAAATTAACATTGTTTATGTTGAGATTGCTTTTAAACAAAACGGACATGAAATAGCTGAGGATAGATTAGTAGAGGAAATAATTCATGAATTAAGATCACCCAAAATAGATGGTCCTGAGATTAATGAAGGAAATTACTATAATGTTTTTAGGGCGATTAATAGTGTTCTAATGAAATATGAAAGAATAGTAATTGTAGATGAATCTATAACCAGTGAAGATAAACTGCAAAGCATGATGGAAGAAGAAAAATTAGTTAATAATAATTACAATTTTTATGCGAGAATATCTGGTGGCGATATAGAGGGATTCAAATCAAGAATTTTTTTCTTCCCTCACTTTAAATTAACTTTTATAAAATCTTACGAGCCACTATTTGCCTTATTAGGTTATAATGTCAAAATTCATCCTCTTCAGCGTAAAATAGAACGCCGTTTGTACTCCAAATCACCATATAGCAATAAATTTGAAAGTCTATTTGATCTAATTTTCAAAAACTTTGCTATTTATGACCTAGAGGGAAAATTAATTAGTCACTTAAAAGTTAATGGGTATTTCCATCAAAAGATTAATATTCAGTTACCAAAGGTTGATTTAGATTATATCCTAAAAAAGTTAGAGGAAGCTGGTTATACGATAGATGACTACCCTCAAGGTTAATAGATATCGTATAAGGGATATTATTTGAGATATTATAATAATAGATTAAGTGCAACACTACATCCTAATATCACCTAGCCATTAATTTCTCTTAAAATTTCGATAGTTTTTATAACAACATCGCTGTTAACGCTGATACTTTCAATTCCCTCTTTAACTAAGAATTCAACAATTTCTGGAAAATCACTTGGTGCTTGACCACAAATACCAACATACTTATTTCTTGCTCGACATTCGCGAATCGTCTGTGATATTAATTTTTTAACTGTGTCATTTCTTTCGTCGGCAATTCCCTGTAAAATTTCATTATCCCTATCGATTCCTAAAGCTAACTGAGTTAAATCATTAGAACCTATTGACATTCCATCAAAGATATCTAAAAACTCATTAATTTGCAAAACATTTGAGGGAATTTCGCACATTACATAAATCTTATATCCTCTTTCTCTCCTACTTCCCATCACATTTTCGATAATTTCAACCACTCTTCTGCCCTCCTCTGGTGTTCGACAGAATGGCACCATTACTACTAAATTATCAAGTCCAAGTTCGTTTCTGACTTTTTTCATTGCTAAAACTTCCAGCTCAAAAGCTTCTCTAAAATTAGGATGATAGTACCTGCTCGCTCCTCTCCAACCAATCATTGGGTTTTCCTCCTGAGGTTCATAAATCTCTCCCCCTATTAGATTTCTATATTCATTGGTCTTAAAATCAGAAAATCTAACAATTACCTCATAGGGATAATAAGCAGTGCATATCTTAGCTACTCCCTCTGCTAACTTATCAATAAAATATTGTTTTTTGTCTGCGTAGCCAAAAGTTAAGTTTTCGATCTGGATTTTTGTTTGTGCTAAATATTCACTATCAACATTCTGGTTTGCTCTAAAATTTGGATAATCAATTAAAGCATTAGGATGAATTTTTATGTCTTCAGCAATAATAAACTCCTCTCTCGCTAAACCCACTCCATCAACAGGCAAATACCATTTCTCCCATGCCTCATCTGGTAGACCAATATTAACATAAACCTTTATCTTAGGTTTAGTTAAAGACTCTAGATCATGTTCAATTGTCTCAAAGTTCCTAAACCCTCTGTAAATATAACCACTAATCCCTAATGAACAATCTAAGGTCACTTCATCGCCAGTTTTTAAAATATCAGTTGCTTTTTGAGTCCCAACAATGGCAGGAATTCCCAGTTCCCGACTAACTATCGCTGCATGACAAGTTCTACCTCCCTTATCAGTAATAATACCCTTGGCAATTTTCATAATTGGCACCCAATCAGGGTCAGTCATTTCAGTCACTAAAATTTCTCCCTCCTTAAATTCATTGATCTTAGTAACATCCTTTATTACTCTCACTTTTCCTACGGCAATTTTTGAACCAATTGCTATTCCCTTTAACAAAATATCGTTATCTGTTATCTTCTCTTTTAATCTGTACTCTAGATAAATATTTTTATTCTTCGTTGAGTGTACAGTTTCTGCTCTTGCTTGAACAATATAAAGTTCACCATCTACTCCATCCTTTGCCCACTCAATATCCATTGCTTTGCCATAATGATCTTCAATAGTTAACCCCATACGGGCAAGAGTTAAAACTTCATCATCATTTAAAGAAAAAGCCTTTTGTTCTAATTCATCCGTGTCCGTTTCTCTAATCGACAAATCACTATAGATAATTTTTTTAGTCTTTTCCCCTAATCTTTTGCCAATAATACTTCGAAAATTTTTCCTTAAGCCGTTCTTAAAAACTAACCACTCATCAGGAATCACTTTTCCCTGAACAATTAATTCGCCCAATCCCCAAACACCATTTATAACTATCACTCTATCTAAACCCGAATCAGAATCGATGGTAAACATTACTCCCGAACTGGCTAAATCAGAACGAACCATCTTTTGAATACCCACTGAAAGCTTTACCGAAAAATGATCGAAACCTTTTTCTTGACGATAAAAAATCGCTCTATCTGTAAAAAGTGAAGCAAAACAATCCTTTACTCTCTCTAAAAGATTTTCTTTTTTAACATTCAGATATGTTTCCTGTTGACCAGCAAAGGAAGCATCAGGCAGATCCTCGGCAGTAGCACTACTTCTGACCGCTACCGACAAATTTTCACCGTATTCCCTAATCAACTCATCATAAGCCAATAAAATTTCATTTTCTAAATCAAATGGTATTTTTCCTGATTTAATCAATTGCCTTATTCTTTCCCCTGTTTTTGATAATTCTCCAACATCGTAAATATTAGCGTTAGAAATCAATGATTTTATATCATCTTCAAAATTATTGTGTTCTATAAAATAGTCATAGGCATTGGCAGTAATGGCAAAACCATTTGGTACTTTAACTCCCATATCTCTTAATTTTTGATACATTTCCCCAAGATTAGCATTCTTACCACCCACTAAATTAACATCATCCTTTGATAAGTCTTTGAAAAATATAACGTACTTCATTAAAAAATAATTTACAGATTCTAATAAAAATTAATACCGACCAAATATTATTTATAAAATATTCGATTAATATATTATATGATATAATTCTTATTGAATTAATAATGTGTCCAATTTGCACAGTAGGAGTAGTAGCTGGTTTAGGAATTAGCCGTTATTTAAATGTTGATGATCTAATTTTTGGTCTGTGGGTGGGAGCTCTTTTGATTTCTCTCACATTTTGGACTGTCATTTGGCTAGAGAAGAAAACAAAAAATAGAAGGGCGATATTTTTGGGATTGTCCCTATTTTTTTGGTATGGTTTAACAATTATACCCCTATATATTAAAGGCTTCATAGGTCATCCTCTTAATAGAATCTGGCTGATTGATAAATTGATTTTAGGAATTATCGTGGGCACAATAGTAATGATTATTGCCTTAAAAATTGAAAAAATCTTAAGAAAGAGAAATAATGACAGGGTTATTTTTCCTTTTCAGAAAGTCATAATTCCCCTATTCCTTCTTCTAGTCGCTAGTTTGATTATTCACTTTACTAAATGAATGACAGAATTAATGAAAAAGTAGAAAATTTAATTAATAAAGCAAAAATATCTTTAGAAAAATTAGACTTGTCTTCTGAAGAAGATTTATCTATTGCTCTTATGAATTTAATCTCCATAGAGGAGCATTTTTACTTTAGCGGTGCTAAAACTAAAAACCATGAGTATTTTGATCTATTAAATGAAGTTAGAAAAATAAGAAAAGAATTACTAGGTAAATTGGTTAAAAATAAAGAGGAAGGAGCAGAAATTTGGTGTCTTTCCAAACATCTCTTAGCTGCCACGATGAGATTGATTGAGGTAGGAACAAAGGAAATGGACAAGAATAATAAAGAGACGGCTTATGAACTTTTCGAAAAAGCCTACTATCTATATTCTCTTTTCTGGGGAATCAATTTAGGTGTACTAGAAATTGGAGAAGTAAAAAAAATAGAAGAAAATAAATTAAATAAAAATGACAAAGGAAAAGACAACATTTTTGATAATCTTGGCCAACTGGTAAAGAGAATAGTTGATTGTTGTCGAGAATAAAGTTAATTAACTAAATTATAAAATTTTCCCTCAATAAAACCCTTTATATTTTGAATGGTAGTTTGTAAAATACGAAAAACTGCTTCCTTGGAGTTAAAAGCATTATGAGGAGTGATTAGAACATTAGGCATATTCATCAATATATGATTTTGCCAGATAGTCTTAATTTCATCAACCATTAATTCACCCTTGGTTAAAATTTCTAATTCTTCCTTTATTTCCCTTTCTTCCTCTAAAACATCAAGTGCAGCTCCCTTTAAAATACCCTCCTTAAGAGCAATCACTAAAGCTTCTGTCTGAACTACCCCTCCTCTGGCTGTGTTGATAAGATAAGTGCCTTTTTTCATGAATTTAATGTTATCAATGTTTATAAGATGATAAGTCGAGGGATTAAGATTTACATGGATAGTGATAACATCAGAATTTTGCAAAAGTTCATTAAGAGAAACGTAATCAAATTGATATTCCTGGGAAAATTCATAATCGGGATAAGCATCAAAAGCCAAAATTTTCATACCAAAAGCGTTTGCCAATTTAATTACTTCTTTGCCGATTTTACCAGTGCCAATCACTCCCAATGTTTTTTCGTTTAATTCTTCTCCTCTTAAATTAGTTAAATCGAAGCTTTGGCTTTCCTTAATTTGATCAATAGCAAAATAAATTTTCCTCATCAAATTAAGCATTAAACCTATTGTCCACTCTGCTACTGTCTTGGTACCGTATTCGGGAACATTAGCTACCAGAATTCCTCTCTGTCTACAATAATTAACATCAATGTGATCATAACCAGTCGAACGAGTAGCAATAAATTTTAAATTAGGCAAAGAATCAATTATCTGTGAAGTTAACTCAGAGCAGATAAAAGTACTTAGTATTTCAGTTTCTCTAAAATTGAATAAATTTTCTGAGCTCAATCGTTCCTGAGTGAATATTAATTCATTATTTGGTAATTCATTTTCCAAAATATTCCTTTCCCACCCCTCTGCTTCAACAAAACTTATTTTCATTTAACCTGACAATTAGATTTTAATAATTCGAGCTGTAAAAGATAGCTATTTTCTAAGTCAGAAATTTTTCTTCTGTAATCATCAAGAATTTTTATCTTCTCTTCTCTATTTCTAGCCAATTTTCTTAATTGACGGTAATCAAAATACATCTTCTTTAATTCATCGTTTCTAATTTTTAATAATTGCTTTTGTCCCGCCACAAAGCATTCCCTAAAAACTAAATTTTCTTTTTCTTTTGAAACCTTATCGTCCTTTATCTTAATATTATTATTAAGATTATTACCGATATCAATATCAAAAGTTATAGTCTCCGCGCTCAAATTTTGAGAATCAACTATTATTTCTTTTTCAAATGATTGAGCATTGATATTAAATAAGCTAGTCAAAATAAAAGATGTTAACAATATAAACTTTTTCATTATTTTTGATCCTCTTAGGTTAATTAATACCCTTTTGATAAATTAATTATAACTCAAAAACTTTTTTATACTATAATAGAGTATTGTCTAAAATGAATACTTTTTTAAATATCTTAAAAAGCATAAGTATCAGAGAGATTATTGATATCGGGATTTTAACAGTTATAACATTTTTTATTATTTATAGCTTATTAGAAAGCAGATTTTTAAAATTATTTCGAGGCATAATAGTAATTTGTTTAATATTTTTGCTTGCCAATTGGCTTAATCTTACCCTAACTAAAACATTTTTTCAAACTTTTTTTTACATTATCGTTATAGTAGTAGCTCTTATTTTTCAACCAGAGATCAGAAAAGTATTAGAAAAGTTTAGCTTTAGCATTACTCAAGCAAAAAATTTAATAACTAAAAAAGAATTTTTTATTGAAGCTATCACCAAATCTTTACAATTCTTTTCTCAAAATAGAATTGGAGCACTTTTAGTTTTTGAAAATAATGATAACCTTAAACCCTACATTCAAAATGAAGTGCGTCTTAACGCTGAATTAAGTTATTATCTTTTGATAAGCATTTTTAACAAAGAATCTCCTCTCCATGATGGAGCAGTCATTATTAATAAAAATAGGATAAAGTATGCCGGTGCTCATTTACCAATTGGAGAAGAGTATCAAAACTTTAGCAAAAGAGGCACTCGTCATCGAGCGGGCACAGTTATTACCTCAGAAACTGATTCTTTTTCCATAATCGTTTCGGAAGAAACAGGTCAGTTTTCCTTAGCAAAAGAAGGAAAGCTTCAATACAATGTAGACCTAGAAAAGATAGTCAAAAATCTTAATCAGTATTTTACAGGTAATAAAAAAAACTTAACAAGTATTTTAAAAGAGGAGTTAAGTTATAGATCTATCTTTAGATTGATCATAGTTTTCATGATTTCTTTATCACTAACATTAGGTTTTTGGATATCTTATAACTATAATAAACCAAAAATTCAAAAAATTGTTGAAATGCCAATTGAGTTTAAAAACCTCAAAGACAATCTTATTATAACTTCACCTTCAACCTTAAAAATAAAGGTAACATTGTCCGCTTTAGAAAATAACTTCAGATTCTTTGATGAAACCAAAACTAAGCTAGTAATCGACTTAAAAGAATTTGAAGAGGGAATTTATAATATTACTCCACTTAAAGAAGATTTATTAAACATCCCAGAGGAAATTGAGATAATAAATCTAGAACCAAAGCTAATTAAATTTAAACTAATTCAGAAACCTACCACTTCAGATAATAAGGAAAATACTAAAAAAGATAGGTCATATTAGTTTAAATTATATTGGATAACTTTATCTCAAATATTTTATCTTTCGATTTTTCCATATTTTTAAATTAGTGTTAAAATTTTACTAGCAATCTTTTTCTTTTGGAGGAAGAACATGAAAAAACTGCCCGCGAAAATAAAAGAAAAGCTGGCCACAGCAACTAGAAGAGAGGAGCGTTTTTTGCTAAAAACTAACTCGAGAAGGCGACCCTATCCTCAAAACAGAAAAGTACCTAAGTAACCCCTGTCGTCTGTGCCAGTCTCCTATTGCAGTTAGTAATCCTCCTGGTCTTTTCAGTCAGGCCTAAAAGCCTGGCTATTTTTTATATCATAGAATTTATAATGGTATCAAATTCGATATCTGTTTGGTCTCTGTATGGAGTAACGAAATATATTACCATTCTCTTTTCTCTTTCATTAATCAATTCTTCCTTTAGATAGAGGGCTATTAATTTAGTATCAACTACTCTTCCAACTTCATCCTTAATTTCAGCAAAGCCTACTTGACCATTATTATGTAAATGATAAATTCTATTCTCATAATAAACATACGGTTTTCTATCTTCCCCTATTAGAACGATGGCTATTTTAGATCCATTTTCTGATAGAACTATATCCCTAATTCTGACATTATTTGTGAATGGACCAATTGTTTTAATAATATTAAAATTAATTGAATCAAATAAAGCCACATATTTATTAGAATCATCATTTTTAATGTACCAGAAAGAAAGTATGTTTTCCTTTTTAGAAAAAACAAAATCTCCTATTTCATCTATATTTTCCAATATCACTCGATCATTTAGGTAAACTTTCTTTTGATTATCTTCTTCCACTAAGAAAGCATAGTTTTTTCCATCCGGTGAGAAAGTGAATTTTTGAATTGGCTTGGAAAAGACATTTTCGTATGTGGTTATCGGTTTAATTTTTTTTGCTACAGCAACCGGTGGATATTCAAAAATGGAAACATAATATTTATCCAGAGTACGATAAAAAAAGGCAAATCTGTTATCTTGCTTTGAAAAAATAACGCCCAAATCTTCATCAAAATTAACTATCTTATTATTCACAGAAAAATCCCCACTATAAAAATCAAAAACAATTGGAGAAACTGACTTTATAAACTTGGAAAGAGCAGGATAACAATTAACTATTCTATCAACTATGTTTATGTCAATATCACAGCTCCTAATCAATCCTCTAAAAACCACTGTTCCCCAATTATTACAGTCAGCTCCTCCGGATGGTGATATTGTATCTATCTTTGTAAGATTAATTCCCAGTATACCTCGTTTAATACTGTTTCCAAATTTTTTGCTGTAAGTTAATATTGCTTTCTTGTTATCATTACTCAAGTATATATTATGAATTCTGTTGTACGGTCCACATACCGACAATGGACTTTCCATCTGGTACTGAATTTGATTAAAGTCTAAGGCAAAATTACTGCTAAAAACTTTATCTACATATTCTTCGTTAACATATAACGTAGGGACAGTGGAAGTTATAATTTGACAGCCAGTAAACATTGCCCTATTCAAACCAGCCATTAAATCTCTGTGTTCATTATAAGCTTGATTAAAAACGTCCTTATAATCTCTATAATTTTTGCACAAATTATCACCACTAATATAGAGCCAATCGCTCATAAATTCATGAATAATATCAGGAGATGGATTAGTAACATTTTGCCATAGTGGCTTGAATGAAAATAAATAACCATCAACAATAGAACCACTTTCATTAACCCTAGCAAAATTAAATTTATTAATGAGACTAAAATCAGAAACAGTAAAACTGTTATTAATATCAATTATCCCTACATATTGACCACTCTGCTCTCCTAATTTATCCATCGCTAAAGGATCTTGAGCAATAAAACCAATCTTAGGTTCATAAGGTGAAAGCCTAATATACGTGCCAACTAAATTATTAAAAGGTCCAATTCTTTTCAAGCTACTACCCAATTTTAGTATAGAATATAAAAACCTATTTTGAGTATAGAGTATAACAGTTCCATCATTATCATAAATCTTAAAATCCAATAGACCATCAAACGGCCCATATGAATTATTTTCAACAATTAAATAGTTTCGGCCACGATGAGAAAAAGTAAAATATGCTTTGCCCTTATCAAAACCTAATGTTGGCACGAAATCAAACATTCTGGCAAAACCAGTTCTGAACGAAATAATGTTGCTCGAGGTCACATTAACCTTTATCACATTAATTTTGTTTAGTCTATTTTTATAAGAAATTAAAATATTTTGGAATTTATCATCAACTGATAATTTATCTATCAATGAATAATTTGATGGTAATTCAATCTTCTTATAGATTTTTTGAAAATTAGCGTTTTCATTAAACATTAGTTTCATTCTAGCCATATTTTTTATTAGATTTAGATCATTATTACTTACAGATAAAGATAAGCTATCTAGATCAATTAAAGGATCAAAAGGATTATATTTTCTTATTGAAATATAAAACTTTTTCATTGCATTTTTAAGGTTATCATCATATTTATTAGAAACATCTCCAGTATACAAGTTGAGCAATCTCAAACAAGCCTTGAAATTCTTAACATTTTCACTTTCAGAGCCATAAACTAATCCATTGACCGTAATCTGATCGGGTGAGCACTTAATAGTTTCTGAGTTAGTAAAACGAAAAGAAATAAAAACTAAAGTAATTAGCAATGAAAACGCTAGAATACTTTCAATCCTACTATTCTTAAACATTGTTTGAAAAAGTATTTTTAAAACGACCTTTAGTGATTAATTAAATTTTAATCTATTTATTTATTTTTTCTATTAAAATTTTAACTAAACTTTCAAATTTTTTTCCCCTGTCAAATTCATTCTTAAATTTCTCAAATGAGGCTGAACCTGGAGAGAAAATAATCACGGATTTATCAAATTTTTTAGCCAACTCTAGAGCATTGTGAAAGCAATCTTTGAGAGTGCGATGTTGATTTATGATAGGTAACTTAAAACTTTTCAAATCGTGTATCAACTTATCTGTTGCTGATCCTTCAAGAAAGATTAGGTTTGAAGATTTAATATTAACTGACAGAAATCTAGCTAATTCCCTAAAGTCTAAATTTTTATCTGTGCCGCCTGTTATTAAAATTATGTTTTCTGAAAATTTTTTGAATCTTTTAATAGCTGAAATAACAGCATCTGGCGATGTACCTGCTGAATCATTAACTATTAACAACTTTTTAGATTGATAAACGATTTCCTGTCGATATTTAGGAGTTTTAAGTTGAAATATAATGTTTCTAATATTTTTAGGAAGATTAAAATTGTTCTTCTTCAAAAAGATGTATGTACTTAGAATAGCAAAAAGTAAATTGCTCAAATTATGTTCTCCATATTTGAATTCAAAATTCTTAAAATTTCCCAAATCTAAAACTTCATCTTTATCCCTTATTATTATATGATCTTTAAAATAATAGGCTCCTAGAAGTCTTGATGGAATTTTTTCAAGGGAAATAAAGTATACTTGACTGCGAGGTTTGCCTCTTAAGATAAAATCTGTCCATTTATTATCTAAATTTAAAAGTAAGTAATCATTCTCTTTTTGATTTTGGAAAATTTTCATTTTAGTTCTAACATATTCTTCCATCGACGAGTATCTATTTAAATGATCATTAAATATTGAAGTAATCCCAGCAATCATCGGGGCTTTGATATTCTTAGAGTAAAATTCCAGCTGAAACGATGATATTTCAACTACAAATAATCGGTGTGAGCTATTTTTGTTTAAAATTTTTAAAAGTGATTTATCTTTTTGATTACCACCAATAACCATTCTATTTCTTCCTAAGATTTTTTCAATCAAAAAATAAGTCCAATTAGTGGTAGTTGTTTTACCTCTGGTGCCAGTAAAAGCAATAACGTCTCCCTTTACATTCTTGAAAAATATTGAACAATCATTCTCAACATTTTTCCCCTTCCTTATCGCATATTTGATATATTCATTACGAAAAGTAACTGCTGGATTAACAATAATATAATCCGCCCACTCAATATCTTCATAACGATGTTTGCCAAGAATATATTCTGCCTTTATGTCTTTTAATTTTTCTAATGAATGTCTAAGCTCCTCTCCAGTTTTAAAATCAGTTATTCTTAATCTTGCGCCTTGCTTAAAAAACCATTTGGCAGTTGCTACCCCTCCGCCTAAGGAGCCCAGACCAAAAATTAACACCTTTTTGTTCTTAAATAAATTATTATTATTCATCTATTAAGATTTTTTTTACGGCATCAATAATTGCTTCAGTATCTAAATTATATTTTCTTAACAAATCTTCTGCCCTTCCTGATTCGGCAAAAGTGTCTCTTAATCCAACAAAACCTATCTTAGTAGGACTATTTTGAGATAAAAATTCTGCTACTGCTGAACCCATTCCGCCAGCTATCTGATGATCCTCAACAGTAACAATTCCTCTAACCTCTTTAGCAATCTTTAATATTTCATTTCCATCCAGTGGCTTAATTGTGTGAAGATTTATAACATACATATCTATTCCTTCCTTTTCTAGAAGTTTAGCGGCCAGCAAAGCTTGGTAAACTAAGTGTCCCGTAGCAATTACTGCTATCTCAGCCTTTGATCCTGTTTTAGGCAGCCAAAAATATTCAACTTTACCGAATCTAAAGGGGGTATTTTCGGTTGTTATTAAAGGAGTCTTTTCTCTAACGTATCTAATATAAAAAGGTCCATAAATTTCAGCCGAATAGGTAGTTGCCTTTTTTGCTTCCCAATAATCACAAGGAGAAAGAATTCTAATGTTTGGCCAACATCGAGTAATAGCAATATCTTCTGTTGCTTGATGGGTAACACCATCAGGACCAGTAACTATACCAGCATGATGACCAGCTATTTTGACATTAGAATTGTTATAGATTATCGTCGTTCTAATTGTTTCCCAATTTTTGCCAGGAGAAAAAACTGCATAAGATGACATAAAAACAATTTTTCCACTCACACCTAAACCAGCAGCAATACCAGCCATATTTTGTTCAGCCACACCGCACTGAATAAACCTTTCGGGAAATTTTTGAGCAAACCGATGAACACGAGTTGACTCAGAAACATCAGCTGTCAAAACAATCACCTCTTTCCTTCTCTCTCCTAACTCAAGTAAAGCTTGACCAAAACCATCTCTTATCGGTATCATTTCAACATCATCTTCAAATATCTTCTGATTTAAATTTAAATCTGGATTAAGCATTATAGCTAGTTTATTCCATTTTTTTGTTACTAAAACTATCAAGAAAATTTTTTAGCCTAAATTCTGTTTGAGCTAAAATTTCTCTTATTTTGCGATAAATTTCTTTCTCTTGTTGATTTAAACCAGGATCATCATCTAATAAACTCAAATTTTTCCTAGTTTTACTCAAAAAATCTAATATGTGTTTATGAAAATCTTCCTTAATTTCATCTAATTTTTGAGATTCTATTTCTTGATGCACTTTTTCTAATTTTCTCTTTATCAAGATAAAAAGAATTATAACAATTAAAATAAACAATAATAACAACATATAAAGAGTATAATCTTTTTCCATTACAATCTCAACGGGTTTAATACCAATTATCTTCTCTAATCTTTCAATTTTATTACCTGCTCTATCGATTATTTCTATCCTTAATAGATGGCTTTCTGGAGTTAAACCGGTAATAATATCTTCATATTCCTCTCTGTTTTCAACTTTTTTTAACAATTTATCATCTAAATAAATATTAATTTCGCTTATTCCTGATAATTTATCAGATGCTTTAATTCTTATACTTGCCGAATCTTGATCAAGATTGACAAAATATAGCTCCTTAATTTCTGGAGGTCGATTATCGATATTAAACTTAAACCGGCTAATTTCGCTAACTGTTCCCCTACCCACTAATTGGACTCCGAAATAGTAAGAACCATCAGAAAGATTTTTTAGTTGTTTTTTGTTAATTGGAGGAGAATATTTATCCTTTGGAACAAAATTAGGATTTATGTCATAACCTATTCTTACTTCGACAATATCAGACGGCATCGACCACTCAAACATAGGATTTGGATTAGCATACCACTTTTGCGGATCAGGATGGGATGGAGAAAAAATATTAGGAACGGCAATTTTAGATACTACAGGCTTATCGACCGCTTCACTATCTTCAATAAATGAAATTTTGCGTTCTTTAATAATAATGCTGGCAGAATTTAAACCCTTAATGATATTCGTCCCTTCTCCATCGTTAGCTAATATCATCCCTGAAGAAAAATTAATTTCTGCTCTTCCCTCTTTCAGAGCAGTAAAATTTAGAGTCAAAATTTTTCCATTACTTCCCACATAACCAGGATTAAAAATAGCCCCTTCAAAATCTAATTGATTATTAAATCTGTTAGGTTCTTTTACCCAAAAATTAATTATTGAACCAACTTTGGAAAAGCTCGTTAATCTAATCAGATCATCTGACCAACTGAGTTGGGCCGAGATAGCATTAATTGATTGCTCAGAAGAATTGACATAAATAATCACGCTAAAACTATCTCCTACATAAACTTCCTTGGATAAAGGAGATAAATACAGCGAAGCAGAAAAAACATTAGCAGGAGTAATAATTATAAAAATTGCAAAAAAAATGAAAACTAAAAATGCTTTTCCTGATTTCATTTACGTTTAAATAAATTTTTTCTTTTATTATAGAACAGATTGAAAAATATAAAAATTAAAATCCCAAATAATAACAATAAAATAATTTCATCTACTAAAATTTTTCTTTGTGGTTTCAAAATTTCTATTCTTTCATTGCCAAATTTATCAACTGCTTTCACTACTACATAACTTCTCAATGTTTGATCTTTCAAAACATAAGGTGGTTTAACATTCTCAAAATGAAAATTTTCCATTTTTGAATAGGGTAAAAACGTAAGCTCTCTTACCTGATAATAAGCAATACCGCTTTGTTTATCTTTAGTTTCAAAAGTAATATAGTACCTACCACCAAACATATTTTTATCTCGAGTAACATAGATTTTAAATCTCTCTGGTGGATGTCTATCTTCTAAAACAAAATTATCAAGTTTACCTAAATAGGGCAAATTAAAAGAAGTAACTTCGATTTTTGCTTTAGTTCCTAAACCATCAGCTAATAGAAATTGAGAAGAAGGTAAAACTTCAATTTTTGCTCCATCTCTATATTCAAAAATCAACTTAGTTAATAGACCATTTTTACCCGTATAACCACCAGGTATAATGCCGGAAAAAACTAAAACATTTTTATCCAAGTATGGTTTTTCTAACCAAAAAACAATAATGGAATCTTTATCGAGATAGTCTCTAAAAATAATATCATCTAATTTCAATCTTAATTCAAAAGCGTTGATATTTTTACCCTCAGTATCAACATAAACCGGAACCACTATCTTGTTATTTTCAACCTTTTTTAAATTATCAAAAAAAACTTTAACCATTTACTAACCAGTATACCAATATGCCATAATTGAAAAATCAATTAAATTAATTTTCCCATCGCCATTGAGTTTTTCTCGTTCAATTTTAGCAAATGCTGGTGATAGTTTCCTTTTATACCAATAAGCAGCAATAGAAAAATCAATCAAGTTAACTCGACAATCATTATTAAGATCTCCCTTATTAGGGCATTTCTTTTCTGATTTTTTAAGGACTGTAGTGGTTCCGACCACAAAAGATAATGTTCGAGAATAAGGACTTATCATTTGATTTTGGTAAATCTGCCTTGATTTAGTGTAGTGATCTCCTTCTTCTAGGTCATCAGTCTTTAAAACATATAAATATGAACCATCTTTTTCCGTAGGCAAGCGAAAAAATATTTCTTCATCAGAAGAAATACTAATGATTACTTCTGCGTCAGGAGTAGCTTGACCAAAAATCTGTAAGACATCACCTTTTCTAACCGAAGTCTTATCGATATCAATTGTTGGAGAAAGAAAAATACCGCTACTCTTTGCTGTTTCTCCTGCCCTTAACATAACCTGAAAATTAATCAAGCTTGATCTTCTGCCTTTTGAATCTTCAGAATAAAGGGAAAAAATGTATAAACCAGGAGAAAGGTCACGTAATGTAAATTCAAAATCTCCTCGGGCACCAGCTTTAAGAGTACTCTTAATTTGACCATCGGAAAGAAGAGTAACTTCACTATTCGGATAAGCTTTCCCGGAAATTATTATCGTACCATATTGCAAAGGAAAATAACCGGGACCCCCACCACCTCCACCACCTCCAGATGGTGGAAGACTAGTACATCCAGAAGTATTAAGGGTACAGTTAGAATTACAGGAAAGATTACCACCACTAAAACCTAAACTAATGCAACTTTGTCCTCCTAAATCTGGCGCATCACACTCTTCTCCTATTTCCTTAATGGAATTACCACAAATACCAGGAACAATTGCTTTAACATTAACTGAAGATGATTTAGTAAAGTAAGTCAAAATAAGTAAGGTCAAGAGTAAAATTAAAAATATTAAAAGATATTTTAATTTCATTCATTTCTTGATTTATATTTTTCGATAATCCAAGAATTATATTTTCTAACTAAAAATGGCAATACGAAAATTATAAATATTACTATAGCGAAAATAATCGCTAACCACTTAACATTTAAAAATAAAAACCAATAGGTAAAATTTAAGTTGCTTGATTCACCATAACCCATATTAAAAAATGCCCTATAAATACCAAAGGCGGTTGGCCCCTCCCATTGAGTTTCAAGAGTCTTTTCAGTGTTAGGTAAAATTTGAAATTCTTTGGGATTAATAGGGAGACTAGCAACTGTTTTTCCTAAAATGTTCTTAATGTCAACATAACCTGTTGGTCTGATATAAGTGTTACCGTTATTTTTGATAATGTAAGAAAATTTAACCGGAAATGACCAGGCTACTCTGTTAGCTAAGAATTTTGAGACTTCTGCTCTGTAAATAGCATTCCCTCTTACATTAATAAAAATCAAGGCTCCTACTCGACCCACAATACCAACTTGACCTTTTTCTATTTGAGGCGCTCCTGAGGAAACCCAAATAACTAAAAAGTGACCACCTGGAGGAGCATCATTAGGGACAGTGATAGCAACAGGTATTTGAACATCAGCTTTAGCACTTAAATTAATTTTAGTGGGAAAATTGAACCAATTTTTTTCCGGTGGATCTACAAAAAATTTTTTCTCGCCATTTATTTCCGTGAATCCTTCTAAACTTAAAAAGTAGACTGTATCATATTCACTATCATTCCTAACAAAAAGATTAAAAGTTAAAGTTTCTCCCGGATTAACAGTAAATTCAATTTTTGCTGGACCTACAGTAATAGCTTGGCTAATCGAATATCCTAAAAAAAGTAGTAAAAAGCAAACACCTAAGTTAATTCTATCTTTCATATTCTAAATATTTTTAACATTTAAGTCGAGAATTAAATTCACAGTCTTAATTGGAAACGCATTGATAAGTTATGGTATCACTGTAAGAACCAGCCGGAGCTAATCCTCCCACTGCTGCCCGATGAGTAATAACTACTTGACGATTTGAAACTGGTTGAGAAGAAGAAGCAAGTTCAACGCTGGTAGTAGATAACCTACCTACTGTATTCCCTGTTTGATTATAAATTGAATTTAAAGTTAAAATCCCGCCTGAACCAGCAGAAGTCGTTGCCGCTTGGATTCCATAACCATCTGTACCAGCTGTTAAGTTTGCTGTGGCTGGAAAACCAGCAGCTGGCGAAGGAATCAAATAGGTTGGAGCACTTGATTTATATAAACCACCATTCGTTCCATCGCCTTGATCCCTAACTGTTATATTACACCCTGCTCCTGGATTGCATGAAATAGTCGTCGTAACATTAGGGGATGAGGTAAAAACTGCAGAAGTGTCGATATTTCCAAAAGCAGTTGTTGTAGTAGAAAAATTACAAGTGATAGAAGTTGCTACAGTTGCCGAAACTGAAACATTAGTCTGGCTTAATACAGAAAAGGGTCTAAAAACCTCAAAAAATGTCATAGAAAACAAAGAAAATACCAAAATATATACTCCAATTTTTCTTATTTTTTTAAACATTTAGTTAAAACCTAATTTATTACAGTTTAATAATTGACCCTAACAAATACTTTTCTTTAAAAAAATTATATCACAAAAAAATTTATAAATTATTGATTCATTTCTTCTAACATCTCATTTAGTTTCCTTATCGTGTATTCACCCACAAATCCTGTTCCTCTTTCTAGCCCTAAAGGATCAAGAATATCTTTCCTATACTTTTCTTGAAATCTGACAACAGCATCAAAAGTTCTTTCTCTAAATAAAGTGGTTTCATTACCAGGTGAACCAGGTCCTTCTATCGCTAATAGGGTATCCTCTCCTAAATAATTAAGAAAAATCTGAAGATATTTTACATCTAAACCAATATCTCCATATCTAAGATATCGAGTAAATCTAAAGTCAGAAGGAATGACTGGTTTTTCTCTTGGTATGCTTTCATCTTCTAGAGATATTTTTTCAATAACTGTCGATGTCTTTTGTTGAGAAAGAAGCATTTTGATTATTTTTTCTAATAAGGGAAAGTAATAAACTGTCTGGAAGGCAATGACGTATTCATTACGAATGAAGTTATAATATTTGACATAGATATTATAGAAACCCTCCGAGCAAATATCTTTACCCTTGCAAATACTCCAATTTTCGTAAGAAGATTTAAATTTTAAAATATCAGATGATGATTTTTGTTCAAAAGTAGAAGTATTTGATATTTGCAACCAATAAGCATTACCTCCATAAAAAGTAAGATTTGCTAAAGGAAAAACGAGAAGATTAAATTTATCTAAACGATAGGCATTATCAATAACAAATCTAAACCCTCCTGGTGGAGGAATCAATTTGTCAAAACCTCCAATCAAGGAAGAAGAAATAATATTTCCTCCTCCACCTCCTGAAAGTGGCAAATAAGAATCAGATGCCTGTCCTACAAGATTAATATTTAGCGTTGGCTCGTCTGGATCATTTGAATTGATTTGAAAAGAAGAAGAAAATGAACCGACAGAAGAAGGCGAAAACATAATTGTAATAGTACAAGTAGCAAAAGGAATTAAATT
>JANXBL010000011.1 GCA_025060575.1 Patescibacteria group bacterium
TCTTTTACTAGTTACTTTATTGCCGTTCAGCAAAATTTAGATCCAATTAAAACCAACATTATAGATATTCTTAAGTCAAAAATTTAGCAAAAAAAAATTCTAAAATTTAGAATAAAAATTCTTTTCTTAAAAATTTATGTTATAATTAAAAATTATTGTTGATTACTTAGTTCATACTTTTCATCACTATACATTATGGATCGCGGGGTGGTGGAGTAGTACCACGGAGGTCTCATAAGCCTCAGACGCAGGTGCAAATCCTGCCCCCGCAACAAGAGATTATGAATTACTTGTCTCAGCTTAAGAGAATTGAACTCTATGGAGAAGAATTAGTTCAAATAATAATCTTTGGTGTTTTTTTAGTATTGGTCTATTATTTAATATCTCTGTTTATAAAATATTCTATTAAAGTAACTACTTCATTAAAATATGGTAAAAAAGATTATTATTTTGATCGCGCGCTAACAATATCACGAGCAATTAGGTCAATATTCAGATATGTTCTATTGTTTGTTTTTATCGTTTTCATTTTAAATAAGTTTAATATTAATTTAACAGTCATTTTAACGAGTGCTGGTTTTGTAGGAGCAACCATTGTGTTAGTTTTTCAAAATACTTTAAGGGATGTTTTAAGTGGCTGGCTTTTTTTCTTCGAGGATCTTTTTCGAGAAGGAGAACAAGTGATGATAAATAATGTTTTTTCGGGAAAAATTATTGATTTCAAGTCAAGGTTTCTTGTTTTGAAAGGTGAAAAAGGAGAAATTATAAATGTGCCTTATAGTCAAATAAATATTGTTCATAATTTTAGTCGAAAAAGAAATACCGCTAGATTAATAGCGAAATTTAGGAGGGAGATTTTTAATGAGAATTTTATCGTTGATTTAGAAAATATGATAAAGAACGAATTTGCTGATAATACAACTCTAGAAATACTGATTAATAAAAATTTTAATTTAGCTGAGAATATCTTTGAGGTTTTTATAACTTTTAAATCTACTTTTGCTTTAAAAGAAGAAATGAGTCAAAAATTAAAATTGCTCTTAATCAGAAAATTTGGTGATGATCTGATCGAAATAAAAGATGAAGGTTAAAAGATATAAAGTAGAATTTGATTTTAACTTAGATGATAGATTCTTTGAGGGAAGGGAAGAGATAATTTTAGGATTAGAAAAAAAGAGTAATCTTATAAAAATTGATTGCGAGGATCTTGAGATAAGGAAAATTAACGTTAACGATAAAGAAGCAAAATGGTCTCTAAATGATGGCAAGCTTAAAATCTATCATTCATTTAAAAGTGGCGTTAATAAAATACAAATTATTTTTTCTGGAGTTTTAAAAGAGGGTTTAGCTGGTATTTATCTTAGCAAGTACTTGGATGATCGTGGAGTCTCAAATTACCTTATTACTACCCAGATGGAACCTGTTGATGCTAGGAAAGCTTTTCCTTGTTTTGATCATCCTGGTTTTAAAGCTCGTTTTGATTTAACTATAAAAATACCAAAAGATTTAAAAGCAATTTTTAATACTTTGCCCTTTGGAGAAAAAATTGAAAAAGATAAAAAGATCATCAGATTTAAAACAACTCCCCTAATGTCAACTTATCTCTTTTATTTGGGCATAGGGAAATGGCATTTTCTGAAAAAGAAAGATAAAAATATATTATTTAGAATAGCTACTGCTAATAAGGATAAACTAAGAGGAGGTAAATTTGCCTTGGATCATGCAATTAAATTTTTAAGATATTTAGAAAACTATTTTGATTATCCTTATCCTCTAGAAAAACTTGACCTTATTGCTATTCCCGATTTTGCTGCTGGAGCAATGGAAAATTGGGGAGCAGTTGCCTTTAGAGAAAATCTACTCTTAGCTTTTCCTGATATAACTCCTCTTTCTTCTAGGGAAAGAATTTTAGAAGTAATTGCTCATGAATTGGTTCATATGTGGTTTGGAAATTTAGCAACGATGAAATGGTGGGATGATTTATGGTTAAATGAAAGTTTTGCTACCTATTTTGGCTACAAAGTGGTTGATCATTTTTATCCTCATTGGAGATTAAAAGAAAGATATGTGCTTGACGAAACTATTTCTGCTTTAAATGCTGACGGCTTGATAAATTCACATCCTATTAAGGTTAAGGTAAAAAAAGCTGAAGAGTCAAACGAAATTTTTGATGAAATTTCTTACGAAAAGGGTGGTAGTATCTTAAGAATGATTGAAAATTATCTTGGTGAAAATAAGTTTAAAGAAGCGCTAAGAGATTTCATTAAGAAATATGCCTATCAAAACGCAAACTATTATAACTTTCTTTCAATTTTTAGTAAGTATGGCACTAAGCAAATTTTAAAAATATGCGACCAATTTATCAGACAAGCTAATTTCCCTTTAGTTAGGGTTAAGAGAAAAAATAAATTTTATTTAATTAATCAGGAAAAATTCACTTTCTTACCATCAAAAAATAAAAATAGGTGGAAAATTCCTTTAATTTTAGAAGACAATAAGAGATTTATAGTGAACGGCGGAAAAACAAAAATAAAGGATGACTTTTTGTTAGTTAATAAGAATTTTAGTGGCTTCTATTTATTAGGTCATGAAGAGGATGAAATAAGATGTTTACTTCAAAAAAGAGAAAAATTAAACGATCTAGATATCATTTCGATTATAACGAGTTATGATTTTTTAACTAGAAAAGGAGAAAAGAAATTTGACAATCTATTTTCTTTGATCGAAAATTTCCAAAATGAAAAAAGCGAGTTAATCTTAGACGAAGTGATATCAATCCTTAAATTTTATTACTTGTTGGTCCCAACGAAAAAATTAAAGCTTTTAATTGAAAAATATGGTTTTAGAATACTAGATTTGTTAGGAAATGAACCTTCTAAAAATGAAGCACCCCATGCTATGGCTTTAAGATCTAAAGCTTTGATTTATTTAGGCATGATTAAAAATAAAGAAATTTTAAAATACTGTAAGGAGAAATTTCGTAAATTTTTAGCTGGTTCCTTGGATATTAATCCTGATATTAAGCAGGCTATTTTCAATAATGCTATCATTGCTGAATCTAATAATTTTTATAAACTTTTAGAATATTTTAATAAAATTAGTTTAATAGAGGAACAAAATAGATGCCTTTTAGCATTGGGACAAACAACTCAAAGTCAAAAAGCTAAATATCTCTTAAATCTTATCTTAACCGATAAGGTAAGGCTAAGTCAGTCAGTATTTATTTTTTCATCACTTTCTTCTAACAAAAAATTTGCTCACCTATTATTTAAGTGGTTATCAAGCAATTGGTCCAACTTAGAAGTAAAAGGAGGCGGGGCAGGGAAAAGTGATTTCTTGTTAATGAGAATATTAAAAATTTGTTTACCATATGTAGGGACTTTTATTGACTCTAAAGAATTGAATGATTTTTTAAGGAAAGATAGTGTTAGAAAATTTACAAAAACAATAGAAGTTATTAAGGAAAAAATTAAAATCAATAAAAGAATTATTCTTAATTTTTATGGAAGGAATAATTATTTTTAATAAACCTAAGGGTTTTACCTCGGCTCAAATAACTAACTATTTTAAAAATAAGTTTAGGAAAAGAGTAGGGCACGGAGGTGCCCTAGATCCGCTCGCAGAAGGTGTTTTAATTCTGGGTGTTGATTCAGCCACTAAAGATTTAAAATTCTTCTTATCCAACAGTAAAAAAACATACTTTGTTAAGGCTATAGTTGGTATTTCTTCATCAACTTATGATATAGAACCTTTACTTAGGAGTAATGGCAGGAAGGATTTTAGTGCCGATTGTCAAAAATTGCCATCGGAGGATGAAATCAAATCTATTTTAAAAAGCTTTAAGGGTGAAATCTATCAGACTCCTCCTCCTTTCTCTGCTTTAAAGTATAGAGGGCAACCGCTTTATAAGTTAGTAGAAAGAAAAAAATTAAATTTAGATATTATTAACAAAAAGATTAGAAGATTAAACGTATACGAGATATGTTTTTTAGGTTATTCTTCTTTAGAGAGAAACAATATTAAAATAGGCATTTTAGACTTTGAAATAGTGGTTGATTCTGGTTTTTATGTGAGATCTTTAATCAATGATATGGGCAAGAAATTAAATTGTGGTTTTTGTCTCTTGCATTTACTACGGAAAAAAATAGAAATTGCATTAGAAAATTACTATCCTCAACAGTCTTTTGCTATAGATGAGTCTTTAAGTTTTAAAGATTTTGAAAATGGATTGGTATGTATGAGAGCTAAAGTTTTTGGTAAAGTACAGGGAGTTAATTTTAGATTTTTTACTAAAAAAGTCGCTGATAGCTTGGGCATTAGTGGTTATGTTAAAAATTTGGATGATGGAACAGTTGAGGTAGTTGGCAGAGGAAAAATTGAAAAGATAGAAAAATTGATTAACTTTATAAAGATAGGACCACCATTAGCAAAGATTAATCAAATAAAAATTGTCATTCTTAATTATTTTAATTTTGTTTTTGATGATTTTCGTGTGATTTATTAGTTTTTTCTAAATAGTTTTTAAATAAATCAATAATTTTCTTTTGATAAATAACTAATTTTTCTCTTGCATTATCGAGATCAAAATAGGCTATTCGATCTATTTCTGGAAAATATAGTATTCTTCTACCTACTTTCATTTTTATAGGTAAAGAGTAGGGAATAATCTTATCACCAAAGTCCTTTTTAAGAATAAAAATATGAGCCATTTTATTATAGCCGAATATTTTTCCTAAGTATTTTAACTTCTTTACATCCGATGAATTCAGCTTTAATCCTGTTTCTTCATTGAATTCTCTAATTGCCGTTTCTTTTATATCTTCTCCTTCCTCTATCTCTCCTTTGGGTATGCTCCAGGCGTTCTTATCTCTATTTTGCCAAAATGGTCCACCATGATGAACTAACAAAATTTCTACTTGCCCTTGCTTTTCTCTCCAAACCAAAAGCCCACTTGATTTTTTCATAAGTTAATTATAGGGTATAATTTAAATAATGAAAGAAGATGCAAAAGGTAAGAAAAATGTAGAATTTTTAAATAAAGAATTTTCGAAATTAATTAGAATTCTACCTGGCTTATTTGTTTATCTCTTTGGGACATTAGGAGATGTAAGTCAAGAATCTACTGAATTTCAAAAAGGTATTCAAGCAGCAGCTTCTCAACTAAAGCAAGAAACAAAAGAAAGTCCATCCAGCTATTTTAGTAAGATAGGACCATACATAAAGGATCCTCCATCTTTGAGAAAAACGATGGAATTGTATTCTGACGAAGAATGTAAGAGACTGTTAGATCATATTGAAGAATTCGTAAATGCTAATTTTTATGTTTTCGCTTGTCCTAATGTAAAACAGGGAGGAGAAATAAGCGTTTACCCTAGTATAGAGGTTTTAGTAGAAGGAATGAGAAGAATAGTAGTTGATGGATTTCAGGGTAAATTAATAAGATCTTCTGAAGATGCAGAGTTCGTAATCCCTACAATTTTTATTAAATGCAATAAATTTTCTGAAAAAAGAACTAGACTTATTCCTGGAGTTTTAGAATTAAGAAATGTTGATCCATCTGTAGAGGTTGAATTAGAAATTGAAGATATAAGGGAGAAACTTAGACCAAAAAAAATTAAGGTTAAGGGTTATAGTCAAATTAAAATTGAAGACTTAAATCGTAGAGGAACAGGAGATTTCAATCAAAGAGAGTTGGATCAAGCGGTAAAAGAAGCCATGAAAAATGCTTTATTGTTTATTAAAACACTTTATAGACAAGCTAACTTCATAGAAGCAACTAAGCATTTAACAAGACCAGTTTTTTTGGTGGATAGAGCGCTTTTTGTGGTTAAGGGTGAAAAAAGTGATATTCTTTTCTATTCAGTTGTTTTACCACCCGATAAAGCTAATTACTTTCAAATTGGTGACAGAGTAAAAGTTTATATCCTCAGAGAAACAAAAGATAAAGAAGGCAAGAAAGAAATAGAGGAGCTAATAATAGAAGAAACTGAAATTACCTCTTTATACTTTGCTGACAGTAGAGATGTTAGAATGATGTTTTTCCCTAGTAGTAAATTTAAAAATCCGGAAGAAATTAAAAAATTAGCTGGAGATAGAAATATTTACGTTGAAAAATTAGATGGCAGAGCTGGAAGAGAGGAAAATTAGATTTCAAGCTATCAATAATAAACTTAAAGAGCTTTATCCTTCAATTAGAATTGCGCTTAATTTTTCTAATCCTTGGGAGTTATTAGTAGCAGTCATTCTTTCTGCTCAGACTACTGATAAAAAGGTAAACGAAATAACCGCAAAACTTTTTAAGAAGTATAGAACCATAGATGATTATGCTAGGGTAAATTTAGAAAAATTTTCTGAAGATATAAAAGGGGTTAATTATTATCAAAACAAAGCTCGCTTTATCATTGAAGATGCTAAGATTATTAAGGAAAAATTTAATGGAAAAGTGCCAAAAACAATGGATGAGATGTTACAACTAAAGGGAGTAGCTAGAAAAACAGCGAATGTTGTCCTAGGAGTGGCTTTTAATGTTTTTGAAGGAATAGTTGTCGATACTCATGTTAAAAGACTGGCTAAATTATTAGGATTAACTGAGCATACTCAACCTGAAAAAATTGAAAAAGATTTAATGGAAATTATTCCTAAAGGTAGAGAGTGGCGAGATTTCCCTTTACGTTTGATTCAATACGGAAGAGATTATTGTCCAGCAAGACCTCATGATCATCAAAATTGTCCTCTTTCTAAGATTTAACTTTTCTAATTATTTTTTTAATTAGCAGAGGTAGTGAGAAAATTTCATTGATAAAAATTTTAGTTTCCATAACAATAAATCTCTTTATTTGTTGAATTTCATCGCTGATGGTTATCTTTTTTATAGAGGCTGGTTCTTTTAGTAGAATTATAAGCAAAAGAGCAAAAATAAACCTTAAAAATGATGAAAATAAGGAAACTAACATAATTGAATTAATTTTAGCATCTTCCCAAATCTCAATAAGATAACTTCCGATGATTGAACCTAACACGATTGCTAATGCGTAAATAATATTAGAATAGGCAAAACAGAGATTTCTTTTTTGTCTACTTACGATAGTATAGAAAAAATTACCACTAGCCAATCCAAAACCAGCCCAGAAGATACCTCCTAAGAATTGAACGGGTATGAGGAAAATAAAAGCCATGACACTATCCATGTAAATAGTAAAATACCACAAAATGGCTGGTAAAAATATGAAAAATGTGTTTATTTTAAGAACCTTTAGATGGCCAAGATGATTACTTAACTTGGCCCAAAAGAAAAATGCTAAAAAGGAGCCAATAGTGGCGGAGACTTGTAAAATTAAGAATTGAGAATATGAAAACTTTAGATCCCGGAAAATATACAGATTATAATACGGTCCAGATATATTTGAAGCAAAAATTATTAAAGCACTGATGATGACCAGTTTACCAAAAATTCCTCGTGGTAATCTTTTGATAAATTGATAAAAGCTAAAGTATGATTCTTCTTGCGGTTGGAAAGATGGTTCATAAATATTTTTCATAATTTTTATTCTTATTAGATGAAAAATTGATGCTAACAAAAAAATTAAGGCAAAACCAAAAAAAACATTCGATTCGTTATTCAACTTAAAAAAATCTAAGATTAAACCACCAAAGATAACGGCAATTATATTAAAAGCTACCCCAATACTATTTCTTAGACCAAAATAATCTGCTAATTGTTTTGTATCAACTAAATCTCCTAGCCAGCTAATAAAGGCGGGAGCAGCTACACTTCCTGCAATAACATAAAGGGTAAAAAGAATAATTAAATAATGAAAGCTAAAGTTAAGATTAATAAATATCAAATAAGAGAGTAAAGAAATTAAGAAAAAAAGGAATGTCTGAAAAGCGATGGCTATTATTACTATCTTTTTTCTTGATGACTTTTTAATAAAGTAATTACCTAAAAGTTGAACTAATGATCCTCCAATTGTAGGCATAGAGTTGAGAATTCCCAACCAAAAGGGAGTGGTTTTTAGAGCAATAGCACAAGGACTGATATAATAATCGCCAAAACCAACTGCTAAATTGGCATAGATATTTTCTTTAATACTATTTGATCGAGATTTTTTTAACGTATCTACTTTATTCTGTTTGTCCATTTGCTAAATTTTAATTTAAAATTATATTAAGTAAAAATGATCAGAAAATTATTTAGACTTAGGTTATTTTATATTTTTTTATTACTTCTATTATTGGTATTTGTTAGCTTAATTTTGGGGACTAGAAATTCATATAAAAGCTATCATTTGTCAAATGAAAAAGATATTTTTTTGAATGATAGCCGTTCTTCTCTGTCTCGAGTATCTAATTCCGAACAAAATGGAAAAAATTTAAAACCGCTTTTACCGAAAAATAACTCTGACAGTGAAAAAGACGAAATAAACACTAATATAACACAAAATAGCGAAGAAAAGAATAGAATAGAAAAAACACCATTAAGATATGGGACAAAGTTTAATCCCTATTCCGCATCAAAAAGTAAAATACCGGTTTTAAAGTGTCAATCACTAATTAATAAAGATAAAATAATTTTTCTAAAACAAGGAGGACTATACGGTGAAGTCTCTGCTCTACGGTCTAAAAGTTATTTTGTTTTTTTTGATGACTGTTTATGGATATGGGCTGATGGGAAAAGGAGCGGTTTAAAAATTTGTTCTCAACAGCTTAATGTTCCAATTATTAATGTAAATATTGACAATGCTAATGAAAAGGAGATAAACAGAGAGTTAAAAGAAAAAAAACTAGATCTTGCGTGTACTAAAACTCAACTTGTTGACGATAAATTTCGCCCCCCTTCGGAAATTGATTTTCTTTTAATCAATCCTGACATATCATTGCCCAAAATATTCGAATAAGTTATGTTAAAATTTTAAAGATGGACTTAGAGCTAGAACTTAATAATTTGCTAAGAGAAATTGAAAATAAGTTTAGAGAAGCAAAAACCTTGCTAGAACTAGAAAACTTGAGAATTCGTTATTTAGGCCGTAAGAGTTATTTAGCCAGCTTTCCTCAAATTATAAGCAAATTAGACCAAGACCAAAAGAAAAAAATAGGGAAAATATACAATGATCTTAAAGCAAGAATTGAAAAAATTTATGGAGAAAGAAAAGAAGAACTTAATCAAGTTGAAGTCAATTTTGATTTTGAACATCCTGGTCTAGAAATTCTGTTAGCTAAAGAACACCCTATATCGAAGGTAAGGAATGAAATCGTTAAGATCTTCAGCAGTCTGGGATTTTCAGTTGTTGACTATTCACAAATTGTTTCTGAAGAGGAAAACTTTGATTATTTAAATATTCCTGCCTATCATCCGGCTCGCGATATTTGGGATACTATCTGGGTTGATAAAAATGGCAAAAAAAGCAAGTATTTATTCAGAACTCATACTACGAGTTTTCAGGTTTCAACCATTAAAAAATTAGGCGTTCCTCTAAGAGCAGTGGTTTTTGGTAAAGTTTTCCGTTATGAAGCAACTGATAAGACCCATGATTTTGAATTTCATCAATTGGATGGTATATCAATTAGTCCGAGCACTAATTTAGGTCATTTACGATATGTAGTTGAGAAATTTTTTGAATCTTTTTTTGATTCTTCAAAAGCAATTGTTAGATTTAGGCCAGGTTACTTTCCTTTTGTTGAACCAGGTCTGGAAATTGACATTGGTTGTATTTTTTGTCACGGAAAAAGTAAAAATTGTTTGATTTGCAAAAACACCAGATTTATTGAAGTTGCCGGAGCAGGAATGATCCATCCTCATGTTTTAATTAGAGCAGGTGTCAATGCTAATAAATATCGAGGTTATGCATTCGGTTTTGGGGTGGATAGGTTAATAATGTTAAGACATAGTATTGATGATATTAGAGTGTTGCATTCAGCTGATTTGAGATTTATTAATCAATTTTAAATTAGCGATGAAGTTTCGCATAAAAGATTTAGAAAAATATACGGGAAAAATATCAAATTGGCAAAAAGTAGCCGATACTTTAACTTTAAAAAGTTTCGAGACAAATTATACCGATGGAATAATTGATGTTGATATTTTGCCCAATCGATATCCTGACGCAAGCTGTCTTCTTGGATTAGCTAATGAAATTTTGCTAGTTACTAATAAACCTAGGAGAGCAAAATTGGAAATTAAAAAACCTAAAGAAAGCAAAGAGAAAACAGAAGGAAAATTAAAGGTGGTTAATGAGCTCAGCGATGAGGTGCCATATTATTTTGGTCGAGTAATTTTAGGATTAAAAAACCAACCATCTCCATCTTGGCTAAAAGAATTTGTCGAGTTTTATGGTTTTAGATCAATTAACTTTTTAGTTGATCTTTCCAACTTGGTAATGATTGAAACTGGAGCGCCATTACATATTTTTGACTTGGATAAAATAAACGATCAAGTTATAGTCAGAAAAGCAAAAGATGGAGAAAAATTTATTTCTTTAGATAGAAAAGTTTATAATCTTAACAAAGAAGATATTGTTATTGCTGATAGAAATAAAATTATTGCCCTCGCTGGAATTAACGGTTCGTCACTTTCAGAGGTTGATTTAAATACCAAGAACATTTTTATAGAAGCAGCTGTTTTCTCTCCGGAAGCTATCTATAAAACATCAAGAAGATTAAACTTAAAGACAACATCAGCATTTCGGTTTGAAAGGAAAGTATCTCCTTCTAGAAGCAGGCTTGCCTTAGAAAGAGTGACCTATCTTATTAATATCTATCTTGGAGGAGTAGTATTAGCGGGCATAATCGGCGATAGAAAGATGCCGATTAGGCAAATAAAATTTGATTTTAGTCTGATAGAGAAAATAAGTGGATTAAGATTAGATAATAAACTAATCAAGAAAATATTAGATTCATTAAATATTAAAAAAAATGGAAACATACTCATTTTACCGTCAGATCGTTTAGACCTTCAAACACCTGAAGATATTGTTGAGGAGATTATAAGACTCTATGATTATAATAAGATAAAACCTTTTTATGAATATTCTTTTCATCGAACATCTATTGAAAAACATTTAGAGTTTAATAATCTTATTAAGAATTTTTTCTTAAAAGTTGGTTATTTTGAGGGTTATAATTATAGTTTTTTTAATAAGGAATATTATCTATTAATAAAAGAAATGTATCCTTCGGCAGTAAAAGTTTACAATCCTATAAGCGAAGATCATGAATATTTTCAAAATAATCTTATACCTTCTTTGCTCAAAAATGTTTATCTTAATCAATTTAATTTCAAAAAAATAAGATTATTTCAAATAGACAAAGTTGCTTGTGAGGAAAATGAAAAGATTGTCGAAAAGTATCATCTAGGTGTAGTATATGCAGATAAAGATCCAGAGTTGATTTTAAAAGAATTAAAAGGTATTCTCACAAAGCTGAGCAATGAATTTAATTTTAATCTGGAGCTGGTTAAGTTTCATTCTACTCTTTTTGGAAAAATAGGAGCTAGATTGCGAGGGTTAGGTTTTATGGGAGTATTGACGAAAAATATGCAGGAAAAATTTGACTTTGATTTAAATTTAGGCATTATAGAAATTGACCTTGATGAATTAATTAAAATAGTTAATCTTAGGAAAATGTTTCAACCCATTCCTATTTTTTCAGTTATTGAAAGAGATTTATCATTTTTTGTAGAGAATGATATGACTTTTAGTGAAATATCAAAACAAATAAGAAAACTCAAGGTAAATTTTTTAAAGGAAATTAAACTAATTGATATTTACTTCATAGCTAAAAAATCTTTAACAATTAGATTCGTTTTTTATAGTGAAAGTAGAAATTTAACTAATGAAGAAGTTGATAAAGAAATAGAAAAGATAAAGATCTATTTAGTTGATACTCTAAAAGTTGAATTAAGGTAGAATCATTTAATCTCAATGATTTCTTTGATTTTATCTCTTAAAAGTTTTTTAAGATCAAATATTTCTTCTTTATTTTTAGCTCTGATAATAAAAGAGAGATAGGCAAGATTTTTTTTAACTTTGGTTTTGCTGTCAAAGATATTAAATTTTTTAGATGAGATAATGTTAGTGATATCTTTCAGTAAACCAACTCGATCACTGGCAATAATATTTATTTTATATGATTCTATTTTTGAATCATTAAGATAATTTTCTTTATTGAGAAACGATCTAATTTTTTTCTTAGCCTTAGAAGATTTAACAATCATTAACCAATTACGACTTGGCCTTTTATTTTTACTGGTGATTATTTCTACTAAATCTCCATTATTTAGTCGATAATCTATGGGAACAATTTTTTGGTTAACTCTTGCTCCGCTAAAATGATGACCCAAGTTGGTATGAATTTTATAGGCAAAGTCTAAGGGCGTACTCCCAGCAGGTAAATCAACAATATCACCTTTAGGAGTTAGAACATAAATTCTCTCATTGATTATTTCATAAATACCATCTTGCCAATTTCTCAAATTCATTACACTCTTGACGTCTTCTGCTCTAGCAAAAATTGGTTTTTCTTCCTTATAATTTTCGGTATTCTTTGATTCAGCATAGGCAAAATAGGCAGCTGCACCATATTCATTTTGATAATGCATTTTTTCTGTTTTTATTTGGATTTCTAATATCCTTCCATTACTATCGATTACAGTAGTATGAAGACCTCTGTAGCCATTTGGCTTTGGAAAAGCGATATAATCATCAAACTCATGAATTAATGGTTTGAACAGAGAATGAACTATACCTAAGGTAAGATAACATTCTTCTGTTTTTTCAACTATAATTCTTAATGCTAAAAGATCATAAATTTGATTGAAATCAAAATTTTTTCTTTGAAGCTTTTTATAAACGCTTGACGGTCTTTTTACTCGATATTGAATTTCCTTAAATTTCACTCTGTTTTTAATCAATTCATTTTCTATCTGAAATTTAATATTTTCTAAATATATCTTTCCAGCGCTAATTTTTTGTTTTATTCTTTTTACTAACCAATGATATTTTTCTGGTTCAAGGTTTTTTAAAGATAAATCATCGAGTTCTCCAGCCCATTCAGAAATTCCTAACCTATTTGCTAATGGCACATAAATATCAGCTGTTTCGATGGCAATTCTCTTTTTCTTTTCCTCTGGTAAAAAGTGTAATGTTCTCATATTATCTAAACGATCAGCCAATTTAATAATTGCTACTCTTATGTCCTTAATAATGCTTAAAATAAGTTTTCTCAGGTTTTCTGCTTGCTTAGTATCTCTTTTTTTATATTTATAACCTGAAATTTTGGTGACTCCTTCAACTAAATTTGTTATCTCTTTACCAAATTCATTTTCCAAATCTTGTTTAGTTGTTTTGGTATCCTCTAAAACGTCATGAAGTATACCGGCAGAAATTGTTTGAACATCAATACTCAAAGTAGCAAGATTTATAGCTGTTCTTAAACAATGATAAAAATGCGGTTCTCCATTTAATCTTGACAAGCCAGCATAGGCTTTTTTACCATAAATAAATGATTTTTCTAATAAAATTATTTCTTCATCATTATAAGCTCTATATGCTAATAATTTATTTTTAAATTTTTCAAAATTCATATTTTAATTAGAAATTTAAATCTTCTTATTTTTAAAAATTATATAATAACATTTTCTTACAAGAATAAATTTTAAATAAAAGATGATATTCTAGTCTTTGAGATATTTTTCTATATTTTTTTTGTGCTGAGAAAAATTTTTAGCAAAAATAGCTTGCCCAGCTTTTGTCGTTAGATAAAACCAATAATCAGTTTCTATTGGTTGGTTAATTGATTTGATAGCCCAAATTCCAGGATTGCTTATTGGTTGAGGTGGTAGTCCTTTATTTTTATAAACATTAAAGACCGAATCTTTTTTTAAATCCTCTATTGTTAAAGGTTGTTGGCAAAATATGAAGCCACATTTTTCATAAACTAAAACAGCATCAGCTTCTAATCGATAACCATTTTTTAATCTTTTAATTAAAATTCCTGCAATCACTGGAAAGTCATCTTTAAACTTTGCCTCTTTCTCAACTATTGAGGCAAGAATCAATCTTTCATAAAGAGAAAATTCCATTCCCTTTAAAATTTCAGGTAAGAATTTTTTAGAAAAATTAGACAGAATTTCCTGAATTATAGTAATTTCATCATCTGAGGGAAAAAATTCATAAGTATCAGGAGCCAAAAACCCTTCAAGATTACTTGAGGAAGGAAAGTATTTAACCAGGTCAGTATTAAATGCCCCTAAGGTATATTTTGAAAAATTAACCTTGAAACCATATTCAGAGAGTAAATTTTGAATTTCCTTGGCAGTCATTCCTTCGCTAATAGTAATCTTTATACCTCTTCCTCCTTTTTCTAAATTTTTAATAACATCTAATAAAGAATAAAAACCATTAAATCTGTAAATGCCAGCCTTTATTTCGCTTTTTCTAAAAGTAACTAAAAGTCTAAAATAAAATGATGACCTAATAATTTTTTCTTTTTCTAATTCTATTGCCAAAAGTGAGATTTTTTCTCCTGGCTGGATTATTATTTCCTTAACTTCACCGACAAAGACAGGAGCAAAAATTGAATAAAGAAAATGAAAGATTATGAATATTAAAAAAATAAGGAAAACCAACCAAGGATAAAATTTAAATATCTTCTGAATTAGATTTTCGTAAGCCATCTTTCTTTAATCAGCTTAAATAAATTAAGATCACCCTCAAAGGTAATACGCAGTTTATTTTCTGTCTTAGATTTTCTTAAATGAAAATAATTATCTTGATATTTCATAAAATAACCATCAAATTTTCTTAGATTAAAATCTATATGAGATCTTAAATTTTCGATAAATTTTTCTAAACTAAAATGTTCTTTTAATTTAATGTCTAATCTTTTAAGTCTTATCTTGGGTAAATTATTAAAATCAGCATGGTGAAGAAAATAAGACATTATTAGATAAGGAGATTCAATCTTTAAATCTTTAAAGCAGTAAAAATGCCCTGATGGTTCAAAGGCTAAATCAAGATTAAATTTTTTATATGCCTGTTTAAAGTAGAAATGTCCTGTTTTAACTATAAAAATTTTTTTTTCTTTCTCAATCAATTTTTTTCTTAGCTCTTGGCTAAAGAATATTGGAACTCCTAGTCGTTTATATTTTGGCGAAAGAGCCATGTTAAAAAATATCACATCTGGTAATATTTTTTTATTTTTAAAAAAAATGTATATTCGATCATTATCGTTATCTGCTTTAATAGAAATATGAGAATAGGGATCATGAAAAATTTTTAATTTTCTAAAATAGGGAAGGGAAATTTTAAGAAAAAAATTATTGAGATCAAATTTTACCCTAACATTTTTTTGAGGATTAATAATGTCAGCCAATTTTTCAAAATATTCTCTATATAATGTTTTTAAGATTATTAATTTTCCAGGCTGTGCCATCTTTAAGAAAAAATTTTAATCCTGAATATTTCTTAGGTAAATGAGAGGCGGTGATCATTATACCTGGTATTTGTTGTTTTATTACCTGATAATAAAAAATAGGTGAGGGTAATGACCCTATAAACTTGAATTTAAATTTTCTAATTAGATGTTCCTTTACTTTAAGATTGTTTTTATTGTTATCCATAGCTAACAGAAGATAATCAAAATTTTCTCCCTTTTTCTTTAGAAAATTTAAAAATGTACTGACAGATTTATCTATTAAATCAAATGTTAATTCTTTCCCCAATATTCCACGAATATCATATTCAGCTATAAGCATTAATATTTATTTTATCATGATTTTTAATGATATGATTTTTTACTTTAAGTAAAATTATGATAAAATTAAATTTTAAAGTATCAAAAGCATCTTATTTAAGTAAAAATTTTAACAACTCTCTGTATGAAAATGTTTAGAGTAATATCTAATTTTGAACCAACTGGAGATCAGCCACAAGCAATTAAAAAATTGACAGAAGGCCTAAAATATGGCTTAAGGTTTCAAACTCTTCTGGGTGTGACCGGTAGTGGTAAGACTTACACAATGGCCAAGGTAATCGAGGCATCTCAAAGACCTGCCTTAATTCTTTCTCCTAATAAAATTTTAGCGGCTCAACTTTATCAGGAATTTAAATCTTTTTTTCCTCACAATCATGTTCATTACTTTGTTAGTTATTATGATTATTATCAACCAGAAGCCTATCTTCCAGAGACTGACACTTACATAGCCAAAGATGCAAAAATTAATGAAATCCTGGATCAACTTAGACATGCAGCTATTGAGAGTACTTTTAATTTTAGGGACTTTATCATTGTTTCATCTATTTCATGCATCTATGGTATAGGCGATCCCGAGGAATATGAAAATGTTTGCTTAGAAATAACTCAAAATCAGAAAATTAATTATAAAGAATTAATTAGCTATCTGAAAGCACTTCAATATCAAAGAGCAAGATGTTTTAATGATTTAAAACCATCATCTTATTTTTACGATAAAGAAAATAGAATAATTTCTGTCTTTAATCCTGATGGTAGTTTTTTAACACAAATAGAACTAAGCAAACAGGAAGTTAAATCTTTGAAAATAACCAAAGTTCACAAGTCAAATACCACCATTCTTCGCGGTGATATTCAAGAAGTTGAAAAAACAAAAATTTTTCCAGCTAAATTTTTTATTACTTCCAAAGAAAAATTAAATTTGGCAATATTAAATATTAAAGCTGAGCTAAAAGAGAGATATTGGCACTTATTGTCGGAAGGAAAAATAGTTGAGGCAGAAAGGCTAAAACAAAGAACACTCGTAGATATTGCTCTTCTTGAAAAACAAGGTTATTGTTCTGGAATTGAAAATTATTCCCGTCATCTTTCGTTTCGTAAACCAGGCGAACCACCATATACTCTTTTAGACTATTTGCCTCATGATGCCATAATTTTTATTGATGAATCTCATTTAACTTTACCTCAATTAAAAGCTATGTCTAGAGGAGATCGTCAAAGAAAGGAAGTTTTAGTCCAGTATGGGTGGCGATTGCCATCAGCCATAGACAATAGACCCCTTACTTTTGATGAATTTTTTTCTAAAAATTTTCAAATAATTTTTGTCTCAGCTACTCCTGGTCCTTTCGAAAGAAAACATTCCCAACAGATAGTTGAACAACTAATTCGTCCTACGGGAATTGTCGATCCGGAAATCGAAGTTCGACCAACTAAAAATCAAGTGTTAGATATTATTAAAGAAATTAAATTAAGAATTGATAAAAATCAAAGAGTAATAGTATTGACTCTTACCAAAAAGTCAGCAGAAAACTTAACTAATTTTTTGCTTGATAATGATATTGAGGCTCAATATTTACACTCTAATGTTAAAACTCTACAGAGAACAGAGATAGTCAAAAAACTCAGATTAGGAGAAATAAAGGTTTTGGTTGGGGTTAATTTATTAAGAGAGGGACTCGATCTACCAGAAGTTTCTTTGGTAGCTATCTTAGATGCTGACCGAGAGGGTTTTCTAAGAAATACTACCACTTTAATTCAAGCAATGGGAAGGAGTGCTAGACATTTAGAGGGGAAAGTTATTCTCTATGCCGATAAAATTACCAAATCACTAGACGAAGCAATAAAAGAAACACAAAGAAGGAGAGATTACCAATTAAAATTTAATGAAGATAATAAAATTACTCCTCAGGCAATTATAAAAGAAATATTCGCTACTCCTGAAGAAATTCTAGGAGTTAAAAGAGAAATTAGGGTTAACACAAGGGAGGAAATAGAAATTTTTCTTGAAGTAGAAGAAAATGAGTTAAAATAGATAATATGAAAATATCCTTAAAGACAATATATATAAAACTATGGATAAGTATCATTGTTTTTGTTATCATTTTAGGGGTATATTTGTTATCATTTCAATTCTACAAGGATAGTCTAGCAGAAAAAATTGAGAAAATTAATAATCAAAAAACACAAAATATTTCTCAAAAATATCAAATTGATTTAGCTAATAGACAAAAACAGCTGATTGCTATTTTCAATCAAAAAAGTAATAAAAATATCGAAGATATATTATCTTATTTAGAGAATAAAATTAACTTAACCTCAGAAAAATTATTAACCATTCTTACAGAAAATAATTTTCGTATTACAGAGAATAATTTTGATGAAATTACTCAGACATTCAAACTAAATTTAATGCTAGAACCCGAAGAAGTAAGAAATTTTTTTGATCTACTAATTAATGAATGGATTTTTCTAAAAATAAACAATATGAAAATAAAAAAAGATGATAATTTTTATAGCGTGCAGTTAAATTTAGGACTACCAAAATGAAAAAAATAAGATTTCTTATTACTTTTGTTTATTTTAGTTTAATTATAATGATTATTATCCTAACTGTTTATTTTGTTTTTAGAATAACTACTCAATTAACCGATCTTTATTTTAAGAATTTAGAAGAAAATTCGAAATCACCACCGCCTAATCTCACGACTAATGAAATAGAAAAAATTTTGCAAATTCTTAGGGATTACAAGGTTATCTAAATTTTAATTATATCTAAAATTTTATAAAGGTCGCCAGCGCCTACAGTGGTAATAATTGTTTGAGGTCTAATATTTTTTTCTAAGAAATTTATGAGATTACTCTGTTTATTAAAATAATCTATTTTAAGTTCTTTAGCAAGATCAATTTCTCTTTTAAGATACCTATTTTTCAATAAAGAACTTTTTTCTCTGGCAGAAGAAAATGTTTTAAAAATTATAGGAATGGTCAATTTATCATTCTTAATTTTAGAAAAAACTTCTTTAAAATTGTTGAAAAGAAAATGAGTGCGAGTAAAAGTGTGAGGTTGAAAAATAAAAAAAATCTTATAATTCGGAAAAGCAATTTTTAGACTATTAAAATATGACCAAACCTCAGTCGGATGGTGAGCATAATCGTCGATAAGATAAATATTATTTTTATATTTGACTATTTCAAATCTTCTTTTAATTCCTCTATATTTTAAAAGTGCTTTCCTAAACTTTTTTTCAGAAATTTTGAAAATTTTTATTAATTTTTCAATCAATTGCAAGTTCTTTTGAAAGTGTAAACCTGGAATAGGGAAGGGAAGAGTGTTTTTTTGATTAAAGGTAATTAAGAATTTTTTGACTTTCATATCGACAATATTCATTTTTAGTTCTTGGCGATATGAAATCAATATTTTTGGCTCTTGAAGATTAGCAATAAACTTATAAAAACTTTTTCTATATTGAAAAGCATTTTTAAAATAGTCTGGATGATCGTAATCAATGTTGGTAATAATTATGATTCGGGGATGATAGTTTAAAAAAGATTCACGATATTCGTCTGCTTCAATGATAAAAATTGGCAATTTAGAAAAATTTTTACCCAACCATTTAATATTGTTTAAGTTTTTTTCATTTTTTCTTAAAAAATTTAGTTTATCTTTGAAGTTTTTACTGGTTAGAGAATTGCTCTGCCAATCAATCACTTCTGAACCAACCAATACAGTTGGATCAAAATTTAACTCTTGGAAGACTCTGCCTAGAATAGCTGTGGTTGAACTTTTACCATGAGAACCACAAATAGCAATCCCAAATGACTGATTAAAAATCTGTGCTAAGGCTTGAGGGTAGGTAAGAATAGGAATTTTTAATTTTTGAGCGGTCCTAATTTCGTTATTATTTTTACTCTTTTTGTCTGGTTGAAAATAAGCTACCGAACTGATAACAACATCAACAGGCATCTCCTTTAATAAATTTTTGGAATCGAATCCTTCGTAGTATTTAATTTTATTTTTTTGCAAAACTTCATCGGTAAAGAATTTGTCTTTAACATCTGAACCAATCACAGTTATTCCCAAATCTTTTAATATCTTAGCTAGGGCAGTCATGCCACTACCTTTAATTCCTATTAAGTATGCCTTTTTCCAATTAATGGTCATTATAAGTTCGCAAAAGAATTATTTTGCGTACTTAATAATAGCTAATTCTCTTATTACCTCATAATAAGTACTAAATATTTAATAAATATTTAGTGTTAGTCGTAAAATTTATTTTTATCTTCATGCTGATTATATTATATAATTATTTAGTATAATAATCCAGCTATATATTATACAGTCATATATTATTATATAAGTATTTTTAATTGGGCGGGATTAGTATAGTGGTAGTACGTCACCTTCCCAAGGTGAAAGCGCGGGTTCGATTCCCGTATCCCGCTAATCTCAAGAAATGTATAAAATAAACTTATCTTCCCTTCCCTCTCCAGTTTTATCAACATTAAAAAAAATATCAGCTAAAGGTTTTCAAGCATATTTAGTTGGTGGATGCGTTAGAGATTTGATTCTTCAGAAAAAACCCAAGGATTGGGATATTTCTACCAATGCCAAACCTGAAGAAATTTTAGGTATTTTCCGCGGAAATGCTTTTTATGAAAATCGATTTGGAACAGTTGGGATTAAAACTAATTCTGAAGATGAATCACTAAAAGTGATTGAAGTGACAACCTTTAGAATTGAAGGAAAATATTCTGATTTTCGTCGCCCAGATGAAGTAATTTTTACTAATGATATAAAAGAAGATTTAAAGAGAAGAGATTTTACTATTAATTCATTAGCCATTGATGATGAAGGTAATGTTATAGATATTTTTGGAGGGTTAGAAGATATAAGTAAAAGAAAAATTAGAGCAGTGGGTAATCCTCAAGAAAGGTTTAGAGAGGATGCGCTGAGAATGTTAAGAGCAATTAGATTTTCCTGCGAATTAAATTTTGAAATTGAAGAAAAAACATTTAAAGCTATTCAAAAATTATCTGATCTTATACAGTATATTTCTAATGAAAGAATTAGAGATGAGTTAATTAAAATATTGATGAGTACTCGAGCAATTGAAGGAATAGAACTATTGAGAAAATCAAATCTATTAAAAGAAATTCTACCAGAACTTGATAGAACTTACAATGTTAGTCAAAATAAGCATCATAAATATGATGTCTATACTCATTCTCTGAAATCTTTAGCGTATGCAGTTGAGCACAATTTCCCTCTCTATTTAAGACTGGCTGTTCTTTTTCATGATATTGGTAAACCTCTGACTAAACAAGGAGATGGTCCTGATTCAACTTTTTATATGCATGAGATAGTAGGAACTAAAATAACCAAGAGAATTTTAGAAAGATTAAGATTTCCTAAAGATATCGTAAAGAAAGTAACTCACCTTATTCAACATCATATGTTTTATCTAGAAATAGATAAGGTTACTTTAAGCGCTGTTAGAAGATTTATCAGAAGAGTTGGAGAAGAAAATCTTGATGATCTGTTTAAATTAA
>JANXBL010000012.1 GCA_025060575.1 Patescibacteria group bacterium
CAAAAGAGATGAAGCAGTTGAAATATATGCGCTCTACCTAAAAGCACTGCAGATGATGCTTATTAAGAATAAAAAATATTCTGAGTTGATTAAATACCAGTTAGAAATTTTGAGAAGAAAAATATTTTCTAATCCTTATGACATTAATTTAGTTTTGGTTTTCATATTTTTGCCAGAACTCTGTTCTCGACAAGAATGGGAAAAATTATTCCTAAAATTGATGGGAACTAATTATCTACCGTGGGGAGGTCTTAGTAGTTTATCTTTAAACCATCCTAATTTTCAAAAATATCACACTGGTGAAAATAGTGCTTCTTATCATTCTGGCGATTCCTGGTACTATTTAAACAACCTCTTCGCTTTAGCTTTAAGTAAAGTTAACTACAAAAAATTTAAAAATTATATTGAGATAATACTTCAAAATAGTATAATTGACTTACTTTTAGATGGTGCTTTGGGTTTTTCAAGTGAAGTAAGTAGTGCTCAAAATAGATCAAGCAAAGGTTCTCCTGTTCAACTGTGGTCAATGGCAAGCTTATTGAGACTTCTCCAGGACATCAATATCTTTCTGGAACCTTTGCGCGATAGCCATAATATCATCACCATAAAAGCGCAATGATTCTTTTTGCCAATTACCACCTGCAAAATATATCATTGCTGCTTTCCACTCAGCCGAATAGGTTCTCGCATCGGCACCGTTTGCTGTCAACAATAGAGCAGCAGCAATAAACGAATCGAGAATATTCCAAGGAGAAGGAGGGTTGTTACCAGTAATCTTTGCTACCTTATCCCGATAACCCATCCAGGTAGAAGGAATAAATTGCGCTGGCCCCATTGCCCCTCCCCATCCATACCAAGGCTTGCAAGAAACTGGCATTCTATTGGGATCAAGCCCTAATTCAATAACAATTTTTTCAAAAATTGGTTGTTCAGATGGTTTCATTGCATCCTTATAATGACATGTTCCTACATTTTGACCAATTTTGGACTCATAGTGTAAAACTGCCAATAGAAAAGCAGGTCTAATACCGGTATGTTTTTCAGCAATTTTGGCAAAATTATAAGCTTCACCAAAACTAATTGGTCCGGAACCACCTGCTAAACGATATATTTGTTCTCTAATTTGAGCAGCAGTTTTTTCTGATTCAGAAAGAAGTTGCTGATAGGCTGATTCCTGTTTATTGGCTTGGGCAAGTAAAATCTGTTTTTCTCTTTTTAGCTCTTGCAATTCAGAATGTTTTATCTTTTGTAAGGATAAAAGTTCAGATTGTTCGTTCAATTCATTTTCCAATCTTGTTTTCTGAGAATTAAGATTTTGATTTAGTTTCTCCAGGTTGTCTATCTCCAGGCTAATTTGTTCTTGAAGTTTCTGAAGGTAAAAAAAATTATTAAAATAATCAGATAATCTAATTTCTGCCAGAAAAACCTCAACAACACTTCTTTGTCTAACTTGATAGTAGTATCTTAAAGCTGCAGTTAGAATTTGTTTTGATTTGGCTATTTTTTCTTCTGTCAATTTAATTGATTTTCGTGTTTCGGCTATTTTTTGATTCAAACGGTTGATAGAAAGATTAATTGCCTTAATTTCTAATTCTACCTTTCTAATATTTGATTCAGCAATATTAATCTCATTTTGAATAGATCTTTTTTGACTTTTAATAGTGTTGATTGTTCTCTTATACTCTTCAATTTGTTTCAGTATTTTTTGTAATTCGGCTTCTAATGTTTCTTTCTTTTTTTGAGCTTCTGGATCAAGAGGTTTAGTTATCTTAGCTTTTAAAGGTGTTGAAGTAGTTTTTGAAGTACTTAGAGGAGCAGCTACGACATTAAGGCTAAAAATAATTAAAATCAATAGTACCGAAAACCTATTGATAGCTTCTACAAAGACACTTTCCACTCCATTTCTCTTCTGAGATTTTAGAAAAAGGGAGTAATCTTTTCTCTTAACGTCTTCTAGTTTAAACATTTGATTGAGTGCTTTCCTCTTGACCGCTAATTACTGTTACCAAAGGAAAATTATCTTCTAATAAAATCTTTATTCCTTTAGAAATATTTAGCTCTTTTACTCTTATAGATTGGCCAATCTCTTCCAGTCTCGAAACATCAACAACAATACTCTCTGGCAAATTATGAGGTAATGCTAAAACCTCAACTTCATTAACATTAAAGCTTAAAACACCTCCCTTCTTGACCACTGGCGCATCTCCTATAAATTCAACCGGAATTCTGTTTCTTACCCTTTTATCTAAAGAAGGAAGATAAATATCGAAGTGAATTATTTGGTTAGTAATTGGGTCTATTTGAATTTCTTTAACTAACCCTTGATATTCTCCATCTTCAAAAAGAACATCGAATAAGGTTGATTCATAAACTCGATAAAATTGGAAAAAATCTTTTAGAGAGGCATAAACTGGAACAGAAGGGATACCTAATGCTTCCTTTAATTGAGGTCCGTACATAACACCAATAACATTGTTATCTTTTTTTAAACTTTTAGAGCTGAATTTATTTCTTCTAAAAACCTTCAAACTAATTGTCATCTTATGCCCCCAGGAGGACTCGAACCTCCAACCACCGGCTTAAAAGGCCGTTGCTCTACCTGTTGAGCTATGAGGGCTCTAATTTATTATAACATAACTTAGTGATTAGAGATAAGATAGTCCCCTACTTGAACACTTTCTGGACACTCAACAACTAGACCGCAAATATCACCTTCCTTGACCTCATCACTGCTAACCTTATTTTTTTCAATGCTTAAAATCTTTAGCTGAGCAATTATCTGGTTGTCTCTTTGTAAAAATAACTTTTGGCCCACCTTCAACATTCCTTCTTTCACTTGACCTCCGATCGTTTTTTTACTCTTTGTTTCTGAAAAAACTGCCAAAACTTCCAATTGTCCCCCCAGGTAATTTTCATCTGCTTTTTTCATGCGCAAATATTCTAAAATATCTTTCTCTAACTGATAAATAACATTAGCATCAAATACTCTAAGATTAAAATCTTTAATCATTTCTATGATATTTTTGGGGATCCTCAGATTAAAGTTAATCAAGATTGCTTTCAATTCTTTAGCTAGGTAAATATCATCTACTGTCAATGAACCTATATCAACCCTAATAAATTTGAACTTAGGCGCACTTTCCTTGATGATTTGACCAAAAATTTTAGCCAGTGCTTCCAAGCTTCCGACTGAATCTGCTTTAATAATTAAGCCAAGGGCATCTTTTTCCTGAGAATCAAGGGGTGAAAATATGTCCATAAGACTAGTTTTCGATACTAACTCAATCCTTTTTCTTACTTCATTGAGGGTTAATGGATCTCCAACCATGAATACGTCTCCTACTGATGGCATTTTGTCAAAATTACCCACTAAAAAGGGCTTGGATGGTTCAGCTATTTCTATCCTTTTGCCACGATCATCCTCAAAAATTTTTATTTTACAAAAACTATCGCTAGTTATTATATATTCACCACTCTTAATCTTACCCTTAACGACAATTCCTGAAGCTAAGATACCTCTCTTAGCATCCTTAAAGGTTTCTAAAATATATCCCTCTCCAAAACCTTCATTTTCCACTTTTAGATCATTTAAGTCCCTTATTAAAATGAGAATTTCTAAAAGCTCCTCTATTCCTATCCCTTTGAGAGCAGAAATCTCAATTAAAGGAATTTCTCCGCCAAATTTTTCAGGCAAAACATCAAGCTCAACTAATTGGGAAATAACCCTTGAAGAGTCAGCCTCCTTTTTGTCAATTTTGTTTAAAGCAATGACAAATGGTATTTTAGCCGACTTAAGATAATTAATACTTTCTTGGGTTTGCGGTTTAATGCCTTCGTCAGCAGCAATAACCAAAACAGCCAAATCAGCTATATTTACACCTCTTTTTCTTAAGCTATCAAAAGCAGCATGACCGGGCGTGTCAATAAAAGTCATTTTCTCTCCTTTAAAATCTATTTCGTAAGCACCAATTCTTTGAGTTATACCACCAGCCTCAGTCACTGAAATATTAGATTTTCTAATGCAATCTAATAAAGTCGTTTTTCCGTGATCAATGTGACCCAAAATAACAACTATTGGTGGTTTTTTTATTAACATTAATTAAAGTAGCTGGTTCAAAAATGACCAGAAATTTTTAATTGAAAAAATCCTTATCTCTTATTTTTCTAAAATTTTAGGAACACGCAAATAATGATCTTCTCTTTGAGGAAAGTTAGCTAATATTTCTTCTATTAGATTCTCATCTTCTGTTTGTCTATCCTCTCTCAAAAAATTATTGTCTATGATGCTTACAAAAGGATCAAATTTATCTAAGATATCTAACTCATTAATTTTACTAACATACTCTAAAATTTCATTAATATCTTTTGTTAAACCTTCAATTTCATTTTCGGTAATATTAACACGAGCCAAATGAGCTAGATGTTCAATCTGTTTTCTCTCTATCATAATAAAATTTTATCTTAAATTTTAAATAAGTCAAAATAAGGCTTAGTTATATGCATACCAAAAATAATAGTCGCTAAAACACCTAAGAAAAAAAATGGCACAAATGGTAATGATTGTCTCCATCGTCGATTTTTGATAATTAGGTATATGCCGTACACCGATCCCAAAAATGAAGATAGCATAATTGATAAAATGGCATCGCCTATTTTTAAAAATAAACCAATAATGAAAGCGACTTTCACATCTCCAAACCCCATTCCCTTCCCCTTAGTTATCAAAAAGAAGAAAAGAAAAAAAGAAGAACTAATCAGACCAGAAATTATTGGTCCAAATTTACTAAAATCAAAAAAATAATTAAGGAGAAAGGAGAAGTCTTTAACAACCTTAAAATATAAACCACTAAAATAATAAATTAGAAAGATAGCTATTGCCAACCATATAAAACGATCATCTACAAGAAATGTTTTCCAATCGTATAGAGCAAGCACAAAAAGAATGCTCAACAGAGAAAAATAGAAAATAAATTGACTAAATGATAGTAAAGTAAATTTAGTTTGCAGAGCTAATGCCAATAAATACACCCAAATACCAGTAATTAATTCGCTTAAAGGATAACGCCAAGAAATTTTCGTCGAGCAATGACAACATTTTCCTCTTTGCCATAAAAAACTAATGATGGGGATTAATTCCTTCCAGCTTAAAAATTGTCCACATTGAGGACATTTTGACCTTGAAAAAAAATAGTCTTCCTCTCTTTCCAGCCGAAAAGCAACGTTATTTAAAAAAGATCCCCAAAACAGACCAAAGATAAAAAAAGCAAACATTAAAATTAGAAAGTTTGAATATATTTAGTCAAATTAAGAAGAGGAATTAATAATGAAGCTTCTAAAAATCCTAAACCAGCTCCCAATACTACAATAATTATCGGCTGTAATGCTTCACCAATGCTACCCACTTGGCTTTCGATCGTTTCATTATAAAATTGCAAAATAGTATAAGTTATTTCGGCTACTTGGCCAGATTTTTCGGCTGTTACAAAACCTTCTACAATAATACCTGGGAAAAGATCAGGAAACCTTTTTAATGGTTCACTAAGTGGTTTACCCTTTTTAACCTCTTCAATTACGAACTCTAGGGCTGATTCGTAAAGAGGATGAGCGATTGACTTATTAACTACTTCCAAAGCTTCAACTATGGGAACACCTCCTCTTAGTAGATAGTAAAAAGATTCTAAAAATTGACCAGCATAAATATTTTTAATAAGTGGCCCAATAATTGGTACTGAGCCAAATAGTCTAAAAAAGACTGCTCTTCCCTCTCTGGTTTTAAAATATTCGTAAGTGTAATATACGAAAAAGGCAAAAATTATTATTAACAGTAAACCAAATTTTGATAAGAAGATGGAAATATTATTAAAAAAACGGGTGAGAAAGGGCATAGGAATATTATTATCAATAAAAATTTTTGAAATCTGGGGTATAACGTAATAGAAAAGAGCAATTATAACTGCAAGAAATAGTACTAAAACAGTCGCGGGGTAGATCAAAGCTTGGGTTACTCTTGACCTAAACTTTATTTGAGCTTCAAGATGACTAGCTAAATAGCCCAAAGAATCATCTAAAGTCCCTACGAATTCTCCCACTCTTACTAGTCCTATGTAATAATCATTAAAAATATCCGGGAATTTTGAAAGTGAATTAGAAAATGAAATCCCTGAAATCAAATCATTATAAATTTCTATCAAAGCCTGACGTAAATAGTTATTTGATGTAGTTTCAGACAGTGATTTTATTGCTTCATCAAGAGGAGTTTTTGCTTTGATTAGATAAGATAGTTGCTTGGTAAAAATATATATTTGCTTGATATTTGGCTTTTGTGCCCAAGAAAAAAAAGTTATTTTTTTTTGAGAAATGTAGGTAACTAATAGTCCCTGATCCTGTAATATTTTTAAAGCTTGTTCTTTAGTATTAGCAGAAACTATACCTTGTTTAGGATTACCACTTTGATCAAAAGCCTTAAATTCAAACTTAGGCATTATTCTTCTAAAAGATATTTTAGCTTTGTCGGGTTAAGACTATATTCTAGCGCCTTTTCCAAAGTGATTTCGTTCATTTGGGTAAGATTAACTAAAGAACGATCAAGGGAAATCATTCCTTCGGAAAGGCTGGTATCAATAACATTATCTATTTGATAAATCTTATTTTCTCTGATTAAATTCTTTACTGCGTTATTGGCAATTAAAACCTCACAAGCAGGTATTCTTCCTCCTCTCAAACGAGGAATTAAACGCTGAGAAACAATACCAACTAAAGTAGCAGCTAATTGAAGACGAGCCTGATTTTTTTGATTTTCCGGCAAAACATCAACTATTCTATCAATTGTCTGGGAAGCTGAGTTAGTATGTAGTGTACCTAATACCAAATGTCCAGTTTCAGCAGCGGTCAGAGCAATACTAATTGACTGGGCATCCCTTAGCTCTCCGATCATAATCACATCAGGATCTTCTCTTAAGGTAGATTTAAGGGCTCGATACCACGACGGCGAGTGAGTAGGAATTTCCCTTTGAGAAATTACTGCTTTATCAGATGAAAAAAGATATTCAATTGGTTCTTCAATAGTTATTATGTGAGCAGGCCAATGATGATTAATAGAATCGATGAGAGCAGCTAAAGTTGTTGACTTGCCCATTCCAGCAGGACCAGTAATAAGAATAAAACCCTGTCTTCTTTCAATAAAACTATTTAAGATAGGAGGTAAGTTTAATTCTTCAATACTCTTTATTTCATTAGAAATATAACGAAAAGCACCGGACCATCCATGTTCTTGAAGATAAATATTACCTCTAAATCTCATATTTTCCTCGAGCGAAAATGAAAAATCTAAATCTTTATAGGTTAAAAGTCTTCTTTTTTGATCATCATTAAGAAGACTAAAAAGCATTTGTTGAGCAAGTTCAGTAGTTACCACTTCAAATTGAGTCAGCGGGAAAATATCTCCATCCTTTCTCATCACGGGAAAATTACCAGGAATAATGTGGAGATCAGAAGCTTCCTGTTTAGCAATGTAAATAAGTAGCTGTTTTAATGTTTCGTCCATCTAAGCTGATTTAAATACCTCCTCTAATGAAACTAAACCTTGAGATGCTTTTATTATACCATCGACCCTCATAGAAATGAAGTTCTGTTTTTTAAGAACTTCTAGAATCTCTCTTTCTTCAATCTTATCTGAAATAATCTCTTCTACTTCTTTGGTCATTTCGAACATTTCAAATATTCCTACTCTTCCCACAAAACCACGGAAATTACACTTTTCACATCCCTTGCTTTGAAAAGACTTAATCTCGATGTTTTTATAGTCAGATGGTGCTAGTTCTAAGGCTTCTTTTGCTTCTTGGAAAATATCATCAGATATGGACTTTTCTGTTAGACAATGTGGACACAGTTTTCTAACAAGCCTCTGAGCAATGACTAGAATGATAGTTGAGGGAATAAAATATGATTTAACACCCATATTTATTAATCTAGGAATTGCACCAACAGCAGTATTGGTATGAAGAGTTGAAAAAACAATATGACCGGTAAGAGCAGCATGAGTCACCAGTTCTGCAGTTTCCTCATCTCTAACCTCACCTACTAAAATAACATCTGGATCTTGTCTTAATATTTCTCTCAAACCAGTGGCGAAAGTATAACCAATTTCTGGTCTAACTTGTGACTGATTGATGCCTAAGACTTTATACTCCACTGGATCTTCGAGGCTAACAATATTAATCGTTTCCTTATTAATTTCCTGAACTAGGGCATAAAGAGTGGTTGTCTTACCTGAACCAGTAGGACCCGTAACTAAAATCATTCCGTAGGACTTACGAAGATTTCTTCTGATAATATTTTGATGGTATTCAGCTAAGCCTAAGTCAGAAACCTTCTTTAATCCCACTAATGGGTCTAAAATTCTAATCGCTACCTTTTCTCCATTAATAGTAGGAAAAATACCAACACGAAAATCTATTTCTCTACCCTGAATAAAAGCTCTAAATCTACCATCTTGTGTTATCCTTGTTTCATCAAGTTTCAGATTAGTTAAAATTTTAACTCTATTGACCAATGGAAAGTGAACATCTTTAGGTAGGTAGATAAATGTCTTGAGATCTCCCAATAGACGAAGTCTTATCCTAGCCTTGTCAGGAAAGGGTTCCAAATGAATATCTGATGCTTTGAGAGCTACGGCTCTTCTCAAAACCAACTCAAAAAGTTTAATAATTGGCCCTTCTTCGGCACTAACTACCTGCTGTTGAAAGGCAAGAGTTTTTTCCTCTTCAATTCTCTTGCCAGCTAAGTTCCTAAATTCTAAAATCAACTTTTTCAATTCTTTATCAAATTCATGATAATCATCCAAATGAATATAAAAATCTTTGATTGAAATTAAAAATAGTTTTATATCAACCTTAAGACTAATTTTAAGCATGTCGATTACTTGACTTTGAAGATTTGCTAAATCAGGATTAACTACACCTAGATATAAAACATTATTTCTAAAATCGAAGGGTAAAATTTTATAGTTACGTGCAGTTGATTCTTGAATTTTACTTAAAACCTCTATGGGTATAGTTTCGTCAAGCTCAAAACGTTTGATTGGTAAATTATATACTTTTCCCTTTAGCTCCAAAATTTCTTCGGCGGGAATAAGATCTCGGCTATAAAGATATTCTTCAAAATCAATACCGTTAACCTTAGCATCAACTAACCAGTTTTCAATCTCAGGATATCTATCCTTAAATTCTTGAATTATAAGCTCGTCTTTCATTTAGATTTAAAATAGTTGAGTACGATTTAACTCTTCAGGTTTGACAGGAGGTATTTCCAACTTGCTTGTTGGTAAATCTTCTAAAAGTTCAACAATCTTTTGGACTTCTTCTGAGGATGATTTTTTATTAATAAACTCTATCTGTTTTTTGATCTCGTTAACCTTTGGACTTGTGGGTGGTTCTTTCTTAAAAACTCCCAACTGCCAAAAAAGGAAAATAACTAAACCAGATATACTAACAACCACAAAAAAAATAATTGTTCCCCATAATGACTTATTCATTTTTCAAGGGAAAATAGTAAGTTTCGACACCCAATTCTACTTCCTTTGGAGTCAAACGTAAATCTTTAATTCTAGTTAGACGAACATTTTTTTCCAGCGTATCAACAAAAAGTTGATAATTATTAGAACTTGGATATTTTAATCCAAAGTTTAGAATCTTAATCGGTAGCACTTCCTGATAAAACCTTTTTTCTCCACCTTCATTAATTACCGGTAAATTAGCGGGTAAAGAAAAAGCATTATAAAGTCCTGTTAAATAAATAAGTAACTCCTCTTGATTGGGCTGAGTCGGTAGCCATATATTAAGTAAATCTTTTCTTTTGGAAAAACTTGCTATTAACTGGTTATTTTCTAATGACTTTATTAAGTTTTCCGTTGAAGAGATTTCTCTTTCTTTAATTCTTAATTCATTCAGTTTTTGGACTGATTTAAGAATTTCTTGATATTTAGGATAAAGATCGGTAAAAAAAATATAAAAAATAATACAAAGTAAAATAATCGGTAACAACCTAATGATTATTGTCATTCAAAAAAAGTTGGTTTTAATGCAAAGACCATCTCAAAAGTCACTTGTTCATTACTGATGTTAGGTGAAGGCTTATTTTTTAACTCTAACTTAGGATGGTTTTGGAAATAATTTAAAGCTCTTAAGTAGGAAACAAGGTTAGCCACACTAGCCATCATTACTATCTCATTGTTGTCCATATCAATCCTAACTTCTTGGACCTTAATAAAGGTAGGGACAAGAGGAGTAAACTTATTAACGACTTCTAATGGCGATCTTCTGTTCTTAATAATTTCTACTATATTGATAACTTGAGAAAAAACGAAATAAGCATCATTTTTTTCTAATCTATCTGCCAAACCTTCTTCTCTTGTCTTAAGTTGACTTTCAAGATTAGTAATCTTTGAGTCTATATTTCTTTTAAGATAGTCAAATCCATAAGAAACACCAACTTCAAGTAGGATAATCACTAAAAAAGGCAAAAGAAACCCAATAGGTAGAACATCTCGCCAATTTGTCATTATTTAATATTTTAACCTAATAATTTTCTATAAACAACGCCTAAGACTTGTGAAAAAATCGTTGCTCTGTCTTTTAGAGCCGAAAATTTATCCCCACTAAAAAGACTAAAGGGAAGGAGTAAGTCCTGTTGATATTTGGATAAGCGAGTTAACATTTCTGATTTGAAACCAGGTAAAATTGACAACCCACCTGTCCAAAAAATTTTATCTATTTTTATGTAAAAACCATCTTCTAATTTTTCTATTTCGGCTTGAATTAAGTTGCTCATATGAGTTAAAAAATTATTGGTTAAATATCTAAAATCTCTTTCTTCAGGAGAAAAAGAAAACCCCTTTTTAGCTACTAAATCAAGAATTTCAGTTTCAGGATTTTTAGTCAGATTGATTAATGAGTCCAAGAAGTCATAACCTCTGATTTTTAACTTTGCCCCATAAATAATTTTACTATTTCTTACTAGACTTAAAGTGCTATAAGCATGTCCCAGGTCAATAATTACAAAATTACCTAAGATATTCTTAAAATAAGGCTCATAGTTAAAATATTCAATTCCATACGACTTGAGGTTAAGATGTAAAAGATTTATGATGGTCTCAATTTTTCTCAGATAATTTTTAGGTGTACCAGTTAAAAAAATTAACCATTGTTTTGTTTGCTCCATTTCGGTTTGAAGATAACGATATTCAATCTCGATTTCATCTAACCCTAGCGGAATCTGTTTTTGTGATTCGAAACGAATAACTTGCGGTAGGCTTTTTTCAGGGATATTGGGAATCCAAAAATTTATTGGGAAAACATAAGGAGCTAAAACATTTAAAACCACATCCTTAGCCCTAACTCTTCCCTCCTTAATAAACTCATTAATAATCATCGCAACTTGTTCTTCAAAAATATACGAAGAGGAAATAATTTCTTTAAAATTTATAATAGGGATAATACCAAAGTTCACTACTTCAAAAGCTTTACCCTTTTTAGCTACTTCGACAATTTTGATGTTGAGAGAACCCAAATCAATACCTAAAAATTTATTTTTAAATAAGTTAAAAATCATAGTTAAATTATATCATCTTTTAAGAGCAGTACTTTCGCCTAAATTCTGTCTCATTTGTTTTAATGATAGCAATTCTTACGTTTGTCAAAAATGCTGGCAGTCATTAGGACTAAGAATTGACACTTATTGTTTGGAATGTGAGCGAAGAATAATTGATTATTGTCCAATTAAAAAACATTCATCGCTAATTAGAGGACTAATTAGTCTCTCTAGCTATGAAAACAATAAGCTAAAGGATGTCGTTTTGATTGGAAAAGAAAAAGCCTTTGAAATCTTTATTGACTTCGGCTATCTTATCGCTCAAGAAATGGAAAAACATAATTTACTCGAAAAATTCAAGGATTTTTATCTCGCACCTGTTCCTCTTAGCAGAAATAAATTAACCCAGAGAGGTTTTAATCAAAGTTTAATACTCTGTCAATCAATTGTTAAAAACAATAATCTTAAAATTTTTAATGAACTGGAAAAAATAAAAGAAACAGAGGATCAAGCAAGATTAAGTCATCAGGAAAGATTGAAAAATTTAAAAAATGCCTTTAGGGTAAAAGGAAGTGCGCCTCAAAAAGTGATTCTAGTAGATGACATTAAAACTACTGGTGCCACTCTCAAAGAATGTGCGATGACTTTAAGAAAAGCAGGTACCAAAGAAGTTTGGGCACTTACAATTTTAAAATAATAATTGTGCTAAAATTTTTTTTGATGATCTACATATTAAACTTTAAGAACTATTTAAAAAGAGAAATAGATTATCTAAAAATAATAAAAAAACTGGAAAAACATAAAGAAAATTTTTGGCTAGCAATTAATCCTTATTTTTATCTTAACATCGCTAAAAAATTAAAAAAACCTAATTTAAAATTAGGTCTCCAAAATATCAGCTTAATATCTACCAAACCACAAACGGGAGAAATAACACCCGACTTCGAGTTGATTAGAAAAGCAAAATTTGTATTAATTGGACATTCAGAAAGATATCGCATGGGAGAAGATGAAAATATAATTCACCAAAAAATAACAACCTTGCAGAAGACTCACTTTGATTTAGTCATTTTTTTTAGTGAAAATGACTATAAACCTAAAAATTATTTTTATCAGGCAAGAAAAAAAATAGAAAAAAATTTATTAACTATTTTGAAATTAATTAAAGAAAGTAATAATCATAGGATTTATCTTGTTTACGAACCATGGTGGGCAATAAGTAGCGAAATGGGTAAAATACCATCCTTAGATTTTTTAACTGATTTTCTCTATTGGTATAAGAAGACTCTTGGTTTAAAATTTCCCCTTCTATACGGAGGATCATATAACTCAAAGATAGCTAAAGAGTTCAGAAGTCTAGACTTTGACGGCTATGTTCTTGGCAAAGCTTCAACTGATTATAGTGAAATTAAAAGAATAATTTCACTCAGGGTGAGAGACGGGATTTGAACCCGCGACCTCCTGCTCCACAGGCAGGCGCTCTAACCGCTGAGCTACTCTCACCATCTAAATTTAGATTATAACAGCATTTCTGCTTCTTTGATAATTCTCTCCAATTCCTCATCAGACAACGAAGTAATTTTCTTTAGAAATCTTCTCTCCTTATTTAAAAGGTCCTCTATTAGAATAATGTCCGCCCTCACTAATTGAGAAAAAACTTTTTTATAACAGCATGTTAAGATAGTAACAGGATAAAGATGTTTTGTCTCAATTAATAAAGGCAAATTAGAGGTTAGAGGATAATTCCATGATGTTAGTTTAATATCATAACAATTGGCAAATTTGATTGTTTCACTTGTGAATTTAGTATTAGTCACTAACCACAAAACTCCTTTATTAAATTTTTCTCTCAGATCAAGATATCTTCCATAAACATAGAGAATCGTTTTAATATCATTTTTTTTATTGAGAAATTGATGAAATTTGCATTCAATCAGATAATCAATTTCCTCCCTAGAAGCAAAAATATCAATTTCATAAGATAAACATCTTCCCTTTAAAAAGATATTGGTTTGAACATGATAACCATGATGCTCGAGTATTTTGGAGAAGTATTTTTCAAAAGAATAGCCTGCTGGACCAAGTAACGATATTGCCTTTTTTAAGTTATATTTAACTCTTAGCTTCTTGTTTCTTCCCTCTAAAAATGAATATATTTTATTGAAAATATCTTTAGTGGTAGTGGTCGATGGTAATGTTCTTTCTAGAAATGAAATAACTTCATCAATCAATCCTCTCTCCGCCCCTATTTTCTGCAACGAATTAATAATTTTTTCTTTCTGATAGGGTTCGCGTTCACCATTTGCTTTAATGACTGTTTTTATCATTTACCTTTCTATATCGAGTGACTGCTTTTTTTATCACCTCTTCTGCTTCTCGTTTGCCTAACCAATTTTTTACCCTTACCCATTTGCCTGGCTCTAATGTTTTATAATATTCAAAAAAATGTCTTATTTTATTTTTTAGCGCTTCGGGGAGTTGCTTGATGTCATTATATCTTCCATCAATTGGATCAATTTTTTCAACGGGTACAGCAATTATTTTTTCATCCTTTCCTGCTTCGTCTTCCATAACTAACATTCCGATAGGCTTGGCTCTAATTACTGCACCAGGAATAACCTGACTTTCGCAAACTACTAAGACATCTACTGGATCACCATCATCAGCCAAAGTCTGCGGAATAAAACCGTAATTAAATGGATAAACCATCGAAGTATGCAAAAATCTATCGACAAATAATAATCCCTTCTCCTTATCAAGTTCATATTTAATGTTACTACCATTGCTGATTTCAACTAAAACATAAATTTCTTTAGGAATTTTCGGCCCTGCTTCTAAATTCATCCTCTTCTCCTTGCTCATCCAGCTTGGCTAAACCACCTTCAATCTCTATCTCTGGATTAGCTGCTGAACGAACTTCAATTTGCCAGCCGGTGAGCTTAGCAGCTAATTTAATATTGTGACCATTTTTTCCAATTGCTAAAGGTATCTCATCCTCTGGAACTAGAGCTAGCATTGTTCTTCTTGGTAAAGGTCTTACCTCTAAAACCTTAGCTGGTAGAAGCGCATTAGCAACAAATTTGAGTGGATCTTCCTCCCAAGGAATGATGTCAATTTTTTCATTATTTAATTCATTCATAATAGAAATAACTCTCGCACCCTTAACACCAATACAAGCTCCAATAGCATCAATTCCTTTTAGATTAGAATAAACAGCCATTTTTGATCTTACTCCTGGGTCTCGGGCAATACCCTTAATCTCAATTACACCCTCAATTATTTCAGGCACCTCAACAGAAAAAATTGCTGGCACTAAAAGAGGGTGAGCTCGAGAAAGAAAAACATTTACTCCCCGTGGCGTACTTTCCACGGCATAAACATAGAATCTCATTCTTTGTCCTGGGCGATAAATTTCTCCTGGAATAGTTTCACTTTTAAACATCACTCCTAAAACTTTCCCCAAATTAACATACACATTACCATTAGCATCCCTTCTTTCAATAACTCCACTAATTACTTTATTTTCCTTCTCTTTTAATTCATGATAGGTTGATGTCTTTTCTGCTTCGCGTAATTTCTGAATAATTAATTGTTTAGCAGTTTGAGCAGCGATTCGACTAAAGTTATCTTGTGGTGGCAAAGGAAAATACACTTCATCACCAACATTGAGATTAGAGTCAATATTTTGAACCTCTGAAAATCTTATCTCTCGCTGGGGATTAACCTTTTCTTCATCATCAGCAATCACTTTTTTGACCAGGTAAAATTTTATCTCACCACCTCTCTCTTTTTTCGCCCTAACTATTGCATCTTTTAACTGATTATCTTTCTTGTAGGCAATACTTAAAGCATCTAAAAGAGCACTCTCAACCTCTTCTTCCGGCAATCCTCTTGCTTCTGAAATCTGACTGATAAAACTTTGAAGTTGTTTAATGGTTAACATTTATAGAATTAGACTCAATTAAAATTTTAACATATAATATTAGGAGATGAATTTTGATGAATTGATTAGAAAAATTTTAAAGATTTTAGGGACACTTTTCTGGATTTTGATATTAATTCTGATGGCGAGATGGTATTTCCAAAATAGAGATAGATTTTTCCCTCCCTCTCCACCAATTAAAGAGATTCACAATATTAATCCCTTTAAATTTTGATATATTTATTTCAATAAAGGATTAATCTTCCCTCTCACCTCAAAGTGTAAATGACAACCAGTTGGTCCCTCAGTGTAACCTGTATTACCAACGTAGCCAATAAGCTCTCCTTTTTCTACTTCATCCCCTATCTCTACCACTCTTAAGCTTAGATGTCCATAAAGAGTATATATACCTCTGCCGTGATCAATAATAATATAGTTTCCATAACCACCATTCCAACCATCCAATGACTCAATTACTTTTCCCTCTTTGCTAGCATAGACTGGTTCACCACAATTAGCAGCAATATCACTACCATTTTGTCCATGCCTTATCCCCCAATTAATTCCAGATACCGGTACACTAAACCCTTCCTCATCCAATTCAGCTTGAGCAATCACAAATTTGCCGGTCAACTTTTTAAGCTCACTAACCAGACTTACTCTTGCTTGAGGAGCTGAACCCGGTATTAAAATTTTATCACCTGCTCGAATAATTGATTTTTCGTTCAAATTATTAAGAGCCAAAATTTCCGCCATTGGCACTCTAAATTTTCTACTAATTATCCATAAACTTTCATTTTTCTTTACCGTATATTTCCAACTTAATATTTTTTTAGGCTTCTGTTTTTCTTCAGTTCCATTTTTATTTTTCACTTCATCTTTTGTATCTATCGATTCAGGAACTGATAAAGGAAAAATAAAGTCACTATCAGCAATCAATTGTTCAGCGGAACTTTGATTTGCCGTTTTTAAAAAACTTGCGGGATCGTCTCGCAAACTAAAATCACTCCCTAATACAAAACAAAAATTAACTGACAACAAACCTAAGCTAAATAGCAAAATTTTTTGATAAATACTAATTTTGATCAAAGGAGTAAAAGTACGACTAATAATTAGATTTTAACATATCTCTAAAAAGTTTCCAAAAGAAACCTCCTCCACCCTCCATTAGTTTTCACATAAATATAGTTATCATCCCAAGCAATGTCACCAACATTACCATTAGGATCAGCAGAAGAGGAAGGAGTGTAAGGTGTTTGAAGTCTTAATTGGTCATAACCTGTCTGTCCATTAAGATGAAGTAATGAAGTAGGAGATAATGTTCTTATACCAACACGACCATTACTGATATTTGTTCCAGTAGCAGTATTAACACCAGTAGCAAAGATAAGATTACCAATATTGAGAAAATTAGAAGTTGTGTTCGCTGGTGTTCCTGCTTGATAACCAATGAGAATATTGTATGAACCTGAATGAGGAGATGTAGTAGTATTGAAACCTGTTTGATAACCAATGAGAATATTACCTATTCCTGTTGTTAATTGAAAACCTGAAAAAGCACCAATGAGAACATTTTGATTAACTGTTGATGAACTAAGTCTAAAACCAGATTGATAACCTAAACTTACTCCATCATTATATCCTCTGGTATCATAACCAACTGCAACACCTCTGTTATAAGCTTGAGAGTTGTAACCAATGGCAACACCACTATTATAACCTTTGGCGTCATAACCAATAGCCACCCCTAAGTTTTGTCCTTCTGCTCGATATCCAACCGCTAAACCATAATCTCCTGCTCTTGTCTGATAACCAATGGCTGTTCCATAGTTATAAGCCTGGGCATCATAACCAACAGAAAGATTAAACTCTCCGACAATTTGTGTCGCTAAACCAGAAGTCCAACTGCTTCCATCAAAAATATATTCTCTAGCAGCACCAGGATAAATGTAATCAATAATTAAAGAACCAATATTGATTTGTAATTTTGGATTTGAAATATAATGACCAATATTCTTTACTACAAATCTATCTCCTATTTGAGCAGTTGATGTTGCTAAATAGACAATTCTATCAGCACCTACAGGATTGAGATATTGATAGATTCTATCTGTTCTAGGATTGAGAGTTTTATTACCTG
>JANXBL010000013.1 GCA_025060575.1 Patescibacteria group bacterium
ACCAACTGCTCATCAAAATCAGCAAAACCAAACTACTCCACAACAAGAACCCCAAGCTCAAGGAGATCCGTCTCCGGCAACATAGCGGTCAAAAGACCCTGAATAGATAATACACTCTATTCAGGGTCTTTCTTATTAAAAAGAATTATTAGTAAAAAAGAACCGTGAAGTAAGTAAGAATACCATTTTCATGTTAATAGTGTTGTCTATATAAAAAATTAACAATAGATAACTACATGAAAATTAAAAATATTTGACATTAAAGAAAAATTATTTTATAATTAAATTAGCAAACTAAAAGGAGGAAAAGAAAATGAGAGGGCAAATTTATCGTTTCCGCAGAAAACATAAACCATTTCCCCCTATCAAGTTTATCGTCCTAACCGCTCTCGCCATTTCCTTTTTGACTTTAGCTATCTATTTATTTTCATATAGCGAGAGGGTTTCTAACGATCCCAACATTTTAGAATTAAGAAATAAATTCATAAGGCACATATCCTTGTGTAAGGATCTTGAAAACATACGTGGTGACTGCCAGATTCTAAGACAAGTCACCATAGAAAGAGATTTGTTTCTTTCTGAAAACTACCCCGGCACTGTAGTAGTGCTCGGGGGCTGGGTTGCCGATGAACAAGGTACCCCCAGCATTTCAGACATTTATCTTCCATGGTGGGGAGTACCAGCTATTGTCATCATTTTCGCTCTTCTCTTCTATTTTGCTTTTCTGAGGAGAGAGCGTTAGAAACGATCTTAATCTGAGCCGGAAGGCTCAGATTTTTTATTAAAAATTTGTTAATTTTATACTTACTGAAAATATAATAATGTTACTTAACAAAAATAGTTTTTAGAATAAATCTTAAATTTTTGTATATTGACAAAATTTATAAAGTATGTTCTAATCTCATTAGAAGACTAAAAGGAGGGAAAGCATGGAAATAACCACCTGGCTTTGTTGGGCAATTGGCTCTATGATAGTATTGCTATTGACAAGTCGAGTCATAAAGGAAGCCTCGGAGTCGGAGGACATCCCAAGGACAGCATTGTTGCTCCTTAAATTTGTACAGCTATTGCAGCTTACCTTGCTTGTAATGTCAGTAATTAAAATTTATCTCCTGCTGCAATAGACATGGCATGTCCTTCATCGCTCCCCTGATGACCTTATGATTATGATTTGCCGGTGATTTCCGGCATTTTTTTATCTGTAAGTTTATTAAGATTATTTAATTACTCAACCAATAGTAATGACTAATTACCCTCATCAAATCTTAGTAATGATTTTTTATTTTCATTCTGAAAATGTAAAAAAACCAAAATTATAGGAAATATTTTTTTAAGAATAATCTATTAGAATTTTACCTCAGGAGGTTTTTGGGCTGTTTCTTTTTCTCCTTCGTCTAGTTCAAAGTAATCAAAGGTTGGAAACTTGAAGATATTAGCAACTATAGATGTCGGAAAAGACTGACGAAAAGCTTCGTATTCTCTTAAAGTGGTATTGTAAAATCTACGACTGGCCTGAATTTTATCTTCGGTGTTAACTAATTCTTCTTGAAGTTGTAAAAAGTTCTGGTTAGCCTTAAGATCAGGATAATTTTCAGCAACAGCAAATAATGTTTTAAGAGCAGAAGTTAGCATATTGTCAGCTTCTAAGCCTTCTTGTACCGTTTTTGCTTCTAAAATTTTAGAACGAGCATTGGTAACATTTTCTAAAACCTCTCTTTCATGAATAGCATAACCCTTTACTGTTTCTACCAAATTAGGAATAAGATCTGCCCTTCTTTTAAGCTGAACTTCTATATCTGAAGAAGATTCTTTAACTTGCTCACGATATCTTATTAAGCGATTATAGGTAAAAATAACATATAGAGCTATGACAACGATAGCTATAATAGGTAGGTAAATAAAAGGCTGGTTGATCATTGAAAAGATTGATTTTAAGTTCGACCATTAATTTAATTTTATAACATACTTTAATACCATGGTTTAATCTCCTTTCTTCTTGACTTATAGGTTAAGTATCTGGCCAAAGCATAAAAGTAACTGGAAAGTCTATTGAGATAAGATAGTATATCCTTATTTAGTTTAAATTTTTTGTTTAGAGCGACTATCCTTCGTTCCACCCTTCTCGTTACTGCCCTCACATAGTCTAACCAACCAGAATTAGTGGTAGTGCCGGGGATGATAAAAGAGGGAGTGATCTTAATGTTTTTTTCAATATAGAGAATTTCATCTTCTAACTCTTTAATCAAAGATTGATCAAGCGAAGGAGGATTGAATTTAGGATATATTAAGTGACTAATATTAGCTTGAATGATAAAAAGAGCATTTTGAATAAGAATAAATTTTTGCCTATATTTTTTAGGAAGAAAATTTTTAATCAAACCAATAAGAGAATTGAGTTCATCGAGCTCTCCGAGAGCTTCGATCACTGGTGAATCTTTAGCTATTTTATTTTTATCAATTTTTGATTTTCCTCTATCTCCTTGTCGAGTAAAAAAATAGGCCATTTTATAATCTTCTGATTATTCTTCCCTTGGTTCGATCATAAGGTGAGAGCTCAACTATAACCTCATCTCCAACAATCACCTTAATAAAATTAACTTTCATCTTGCCAGAAAGATAGGCTAAAATTGTTTCACCATTTTCCAGTTCTACCCTAAAATTGGCGTCTGGTAAAGCCTCAATAACTGTACCTTTAAAGATCTCTTTATTCATTAAGAATTAATAAGGAATATCAAGAACTCCAAACTCTTCTGGACTGTCATTAGTCTTATAAACATCTAATTCTGTTTCAATGTTTTCTAAATCTTTTTCGGTTTCAACTAAACCTGAACGAGGCCCAAATCTTATATTTTCGGCGACTATTTCATAGCTAGATCTTCTATTTCCCTGAGTATCGACCCAACTTCTTGATCTAATTCTTCCTTCGACGAATACTAACCTTCCCTTACTGAGATAATTACGACAAAGTTCAGCTAGTTTTCCCCAAACCACTACCCTATGATATTCTGCCTCTTCCCGGGTGTTTCCTGTTCGATCTTTGTAAATTCTATTAGTGGCAATATTCAAAATAGCAATAGGATTGCCTGATGGTAAATAGCGAAAGTCGACTTCTTGAGTAAGTCGGCCAATTAGAAAAACTTTATTAAGATTCATCTATTTTAACTCTTTTTAAGATAATAAATCTTAAAATTTCTGGCATTGTTTTTAACTTTGACTTTAATGTGAATATCTTTTCAGCTTCAGCTTGAAAATAAATGGTGCCAAATAGACCAGAGGTTTCCTTTTTAATAGGATATGCTAATTTACCCTCTTTGGGTGCAATAGTTTTGACAACATCTATTCCTAATTCTCCCAGAATTTTATTAATTTTATCTAAGGCCACTTGCCCATCACTCCTTAACCAAAAAGAAAGCTCGTATTTTCTAACTGCCATTATTTATTTTTACACAAATAATTTTTCGACAATAAAAACATCCCATAAAACCGAATAAACATATTATATTTTAACAAAAATTATTTCATTTTCCTCTATTTCAGCTTCACGACCTTTATTTTTGATTAAACCTAATTTTCTTGCTTCTTCCCAACTTCTAGCCCTTAAAAAATCTGCTAAATCTATGGCTTCGGCCATTTTAAATTTTTTAGCAAAGTCAGAATGAATCTGCTCAACAACATTGATTAATTTTTGTCCTCGGAAAGCAAACCATCCTTGAGTAATCTCGTCATTAAAGGTAAAGAATTGAATTAGATTTAAGTCTTTTTTTAATTTCTGAAAAAAAGTTTCAACCCTCGATCCAAATTCTTCATTAATTTCTTGATTATTTTTCAGTTCTAATTCCCACTCAAAATCCAAACAATATCTACCTTTAAAAAAATTAAGTTTTTCATTTTCTAAAATGTCATCTGAGCAATCCCCGTTTATTAACAAAAACCAGTCTTTGGTAACAAGAAAATTAAATTTTTTAAATTCATTTTCAATATGAGGAAACCTCTTTCCTGCTTCTAACAAATCGAAAATTTTCTTTAAATTATGATCAATTTTGGTCATTCCTCGATTTAACTTAAGTTGTCTTTCAATAATTTTTCGATCAGCAAAAAATATCTCGTCTTCTATAATAAAAATGTCTCTTATGGGATCAACGCTACCTTCAACATGAGGGACGTCTTCTCTTCTAAAGTTTCTAACAATTTCAATGATGGCGTCACAACCACGAAGATAGCTTAAAAACTCATTGCCCAATCCTTCTCCTTGATGAGCGTTTCTAATTAAACCTGGTACATCGACAAAGAATAGAGAGGGAGGAATAATTTTTTGAGTTTGAGTGAGAGAATGAAGGGATTTAAGTTCATCAGTTATTACTGGTACAGCATATTCTTGAGATCTAAGGGTAGTAAAAGGATAAGGACCAATAGCTACTTCTAATTGAGTGAGTAGTTTAATGAACGTTGATTTTCCACTATTAGGTAAACCACAAAGACCAAGAGACAGCTTCATATTCCTAAAAATTTTTTAACTTCAGGATCAATATCAGTAGTAAAGTAATGTGGTAATTCTTCTGGTTTTACCCAACGAACCTCAGCAACTTCATCGATTTCTTGGATAGGTTGGACTGGTTTTTCACTCTCTAGTTTGCATTCATGATAAGCCATCATCAACTTTGAATCAGGATGCAATCGAAGATGAATTTGTCTGACTGCCTTGACTTTATAACCTGTTTCAACTAAAACTTCTTTTTCTACTGATTCCTCCCTCGTTTCCGACGGTTCTTGTTTGCCACCAGGAAATACCCAATTTAATATTTTTCCTGATTCTGTTGTTTCTGGATTTTTTCTCTTAATGATCAAAACTTCTCCTTTATTATTGACAACGATACCGAGATTAATAAACACTGGTCTTTTGATCTCTTTACTAACCTGCTCATTAGGTATTTTTTCAGTCATACCTAAAATTTTACCAAAAAATAAACAAATTCTATAAACTTGACTTTTAATTTTTTTTAAGTATAATTTTCTCACGATGACCATATTGCTATCAAAAGAGCAACTAGAAAAATTAAAAAAAGAATTGGAATACCTGATCTCTGAAGAAAAACCTAAAGTAGCTGAAAGACTAAAGAACGCTGCCAGTTATGGAGATTTAAGCGAAAATGCTGAGTATGATGAAGCTTTAATGGCTAAAGAACGATTGGAAAGAAAAATATTTGAATTACAGAAAATTATTGCTGAAGCTAAGGTCATTAAGAACAATAATCAAGACAGCAACAAAATTACACCTGGAAAAAAGTTTGAAGTTACTGAACTTTCCTCTAAGAAAAAGTATACTTTCATATTAGTCGGTTTTGGCGAGGCTAACCCTAAGGACAAAAAAATATCGACTGAATCACCACTGGGGAAGGCATTTTTGAATAAAAAAGTAGGAGAAATAGTAAAAGTCCAAACTCCTCAAGGTGAACAAAGTTATAAAATAAATAGAATTGTTGATTAATCAGTAATTCTACCCAAGAAAGCTGAGCGCAAAGTTTCCGGATCAGCAAACTCTACCTCTCCACCTGTTGGTATGCCTCTAGCAAGAAAAGTAAATTTAATATCAGGAAATTTTTTCCGAAGAATATTTAGGTATTTTAGAGTTGGCTCTGCTTCTCGCGTATAGGGCAAAGCTATTATCACTTCCTTAAATCTATTATTCTGCTCCAGTCTTTCCTCTAAAACTTTAATTCTTTCCTTGATTAAAGTTTTATCTTCGAATGGCAACACTAAACCTCCTAAGATGAAATATTTTCCTTTAAAAATTTTTGCTGTCTCGAGGCTAAGAACATCTGTCTCGCGAGCAACCACAGCAATTATATCATCTTGCCTTTTGGGATCAGAACAAATTGGGCAAAACTCTTCAACGGTAGGGAAAAAGCAATTATGGCAAAAATGAGTTTTCTCAAGTAGAGTTTCTAAATTAGCCAAAAAATTTTTCTTCGTTTCCTCTTTTTGCCTTATTAACCAAAAAAATAGTCTTAATGCCTGACGAGGACCAATTTCTGGAAAACTATCAAAAAAATTAATTACCTTTTTAAATAGAGGAATGAGCATTGATTAGTGAAATTCAATTTCTTCTGGTTGCTCTTCTAATTCATAAAATGAGACAGTGTCAGTATCAAAATAAAGGTCAACGCTACCGATCGGACCATTACGATGTTTAGCGATAATAATGTTAACTTGATTTGAAGGCAAGCTGGCTATTCCTTCCTTAGGTCGATGGATAAAAATAACTACATCAGCATCCTGTTCAATTGAACCACTTTCCCTTAAGTCTGATAATTTAGGTATGGATGAAATTCTCTTTTCTGGTTCTCTAGAAAGCTGAGATATGGCCAAAACTGGCACCTCTAATTCTCTGGCTAATTCTTTAAGACTTTTTGAAATTTCAGTTACCTCTTGCACTCGACTTTCGAAAGTTTTGCTCGTTCTTACTAATTGTAAATAGTCAATAACAATTAAGCCTAGTTCACCAATTTCATGTTTAAGTCTTCGAGACATTGTTCTGATTTGTAAATTATTAAGAACAGGACTATCATCAATAAAAATAGGAGAAGTTTTCAATCTTTCGCCCGCTTCATAGACCAGAGCAAGTTCATCAACATCTCCCTCAGTGACTAGTTTACCTGTTCTCAATTTCCATAAACTTACCCCAGCTTCAGCGGCAAGAAAACGATCAACTATTTGATCTCGCGACATTTCAAGAGAAAATATTCCTACTGGTATTTTTTCCTGAACAGCTAAATAACGAGCGATATTGAGGGCAAAAGCTGTTTTTCCTTGAGATGGTCGAGAAGCCAAGACAATCAAATCTGATTTCTGTAAACCTCCTAAATAGACATCCAATTTAGAAAAACCAGTAGGTACTCCCCTGATTGTCAATCCACTTTGAAGATCGCCAATTCTCTTTAAACTACCATCGATCAAAGAACCAATAACTGAAAATTCATAGGGATAAACTTTTTCGGCAATCGCAAACATTCTTTTTTCTACCTCATCTATTAACTCTTCTGCGTCTTGATTGCCAGTAGATATCAAATCCTGGATCTTATGAGAAAGATCTAATAAATCTCTTCTTGCTTTTTGGGTCTTAATCAGTTTAGCATAGGAGACGATATTACTAATGGTTGCTGCTTTATGAAGTAAATACACTAAATACTCTTGACCTCCAATCTCATCAAGATACTTTTTATCCCTTAACCGATTACCAACAGTGATCAAGTCAATCCCCATTTTTTTATTAAATAGATCTAAAATTGTTTGATAAACAATAGCATTTTCTTTTTTTAAAAAATCATCTGGTTTCAAAAGATCAACTACTCGAATCACCGCTTCATCATCAATCAAAAGCGCGCCTAAAAGAGCTTCTTCTACTTCTTCAATTGAGAGATTAGTTAGTATATCAGCTTTCATTGAGAATAATTATCACTAATTTATTTAAAAGCTAAAAATGAGGAAAACATCTGGAAAAGTGATTGATGGTGGACCCGAGGGGATTCGAACCCCTGACCTCCGGTGTGCAAAACCGGTGCTCTAACCAACTGAGCTACAGGCCCTTATGACAGCGCTCCCAACCGGATTCGAACCGGTATTACCAGCTTGAGAAACTGGTGTCCTGGCCATTAGACGATGGGAGCATCGGCCCTGACGGGAATCGAACCCGTGTTTCCACCTTGAAAGAGTGGTGTCCTGGCCACTAGACGACAGGGCCATGTTTTTGATTTTTTGTCTAATTTCTAACTAACAAATTATATTATACTTTTTATGATTATATTTCTACTATTATAACACAATAAACTAAAATAGCTTTGTTAAAGATGAGTAAAAAGGTAGCAGTTTTAATGTCAGGAGGAGTTGACTCATCAGTTTCCGCCTTGCTTCTAAAAGGGAAAGGTTGGGACGTAACTGGTATTCATTTGCACTGTTCAGCATTTTGTAATCCAACTGATGCCCATGATGCTCGTCAAGTAGCTCAAAAACTGAACATTCCCTTTTACGTTTTTGACCTAACCGATGAATTTGAAGAAAAAGTAATTAATTATATGATAAAAACATATCAACAAGGTTTAACGCCTAACCCCGATGTTTATTGCAACCAGTTTATCAAGTTTGGAATTTTCTTTGATAAAGCAATGGAATTAGGATTCGAATGGGTTGCTTCTGGCCATTACGCTCAAATAGAAAATAATAACGAAATCCATATTCTAAAAGCTAGAGATGAAGAAAAGGATCAAACATATTTTCTTTGGTCTGTCAGCAAAGAAAATTTTAAAAAAATAATTTTCCCTATTGGTAATTTACTCAAAACTCAAGTTAGAGAAATTGCTCGTCAACACCATCTATCTGTCGCAGAGAAAAAAGAAAGTATGGGAATATGTTTTGTCGGCAAAGTAAAATTAAGAGAATTTCTCAATCAATATCTTACACCAAAAGAAGGTAAAATAATTGATACTGAAGGAAAAATTTTAGGAACTCATCCCGGCTATTTTTATTTTACGGAAGGACAGAGACATGGTTTAAATATTAAAAATGGTGGCCCTTATTATGTGGTCAAAAAGATACCAGAAGAAAATTTAATTGTCGTCGCTAAGGATGGACATCCTTTACTCTTTACCCAAAAAATAGAAATAACTGAAATTAACATAATGGAAAATGAATTGATGACCGAGGATAAAATTTTGGATACAAGATTCAGGCATCGTCAACCATTAGTCAAAGCAAAAATTGCCTCTCAAAGTGATAATCGACTATTGGTAGAATTTTTAGAGCCACAAAAAATGGTTGCTCCAGGTCAATCTCTTGTTTTTTATTTTAGGAATTATCTGGTCGGTGGAGGAATAATTCTTAAAAGGTTAGAATGATAATCTCTAGGAAATCAATAATTTTTGATAGAAAATGATTCTCTCTTTAAGAGCTTCGACAACAGGAGAGAGAATTTTGTAAGGAACCAAGCTTGACGAGTCTAACTCCTTCTTTAATATCTCCTTCCATATTTTTCTAAATTCAGTATTAAGGTGAATTATCTTAAAACCATAGCTGGCAGACATTTTTAAAATGTTAGAATCTATCCCTGAACCACCATGAAGAACGAGCGGTACTTTAATTTCATCATAAATAATTTTTGCTCTTTTCAAATCAAGTTTTGGTTCAACATTACTTACTCCGTGAAAGTTGCCAATAGAAATGGCTAAAAGATCAACTTTCGTTTGCTCATAAAAATATATCGCATCTTCGACTTTAGTCAGAAAATCTTCTTTAACTTCAACTTCGGTCTGAAAATCTGATTTACCAGGCAAATAACCAACCTCTCCTTCAATAAGAATATTCTTACCCTTGCCATAGTCAATCAAAGCTTTAATATTATCAATATTATTTGCTAGAGTAAGCTCCGTACCATCAAAAAGAACTGAATCATAATCAAAGTCAATGGCTTTTTTAGCGGTCTCCAAACTTTTGCAGTGATCAGCATTTACAAAAATTGGAATTTCTTTCTGATACGATTTTATAATCCTTGTCACTATTAGGTCATCATACCAATAATTTCTCTCCCCTTCTGAAAGTCCAATAATTAAGGGAATATTTGTTTCTCTTATAGCTAAAATCCCCGCCTTTAATTGTTCCCAAGTGGAAACATTATAATGTAAAATAGCCTGATTTTGTCCCAAAGAATAAATCACTTCTTTTAGATTCATCCATTCACGTCCCCAGGAGGAATCGAACCTCCATCTCAGCCTCCGCAGGGCTGTGCTTTTCCATTAAGCTATGGGGACTCCTTTTGATGTTATAATTTTATTATAAAAATGATAGGAGAATGAAATCCCACTCTAAACTCTAATGTCTAAGAAAAATATATTTCCATTAGTAGAGTATATTGACGCTTGTCCAATTGATGGAAAGAGATTAAGCTTTTCAGAAATATTCGCTTACGGCATGTGTAATGATGATTTTTCTAAATTTAAAAAATCTATTTGGGAATTACAAAAGGAAGTCATCGATCCAGAAAAATTGGACAATTTTAAAGATAACTATCTCTTAGAAAGAAAATTAAACGAATTTATTGATTTTTTTAAGAAAAGTACCAAAAATAACCCGTTAAGTTTGCAAATCTACTGGGCTAAGCGAGCTTTAAAAAGAGAATCCTTTTCCATCATTGCTCCCACAGGTATTGGTAAGACGACCTTTGGTATTATGTTGGCAAATTTTATCAAGGGCAAGACATACTACCTGGTTCCATCAAAAATACTACTTAGAGAAATAGAAGAAAAGATAAAAAAAATTAATTCAGACAGAAAAGTAATAGTCATCAAAGAAGGTGAAGATAAAAAATTAATTGAACAAGATTTTGATATCCTTGTTACCACATCTCATTTTCTTCATCGCAATTTTGAGCTTATACCCAAAAATTTTGACCTAATTTTCATTGATGATGCTGATTCTTTAGTAAGACAACCGAAAAATATCGATAAGATTTTAAAATTAGTTAATTTTAAGGAAAATGAAATTGAAGAAGCACTTTCAATCATAACTAAAAAAAGAGGAGCGAAAAGCAAGGAAGATTATGAAAAGATTGGTAGTCTAAGAATTGACAAGTCAAAAAAGGGAACAATTATTGCAGCCTCAGCAACATTAACTCCTAAAACAAAAAGAGTATTCCTCTTTAGAGAATTATTAAATTTTGATATTGGTTCCTCCACTACTTATTTGCGTAACATCGTAGAGGTTTATGAAAAGGTAAAAAAACAAAAAATCTGGCAAAGATCAGTCTATTGGTTAAAGAAATTAGGTGATGGTGGTTTTGTGTTTCTAAACGATGACTTTTCTAAAGATGAACTCAATCTTTATTTATCTTTCTTAAGAGAAAAAGGCATAAAAGCTATCTCTTATGAAAAATTTATCTCTAAAAATAAGGAAAAATTTGTTCGGGGGGAAATAGATATTATTGTCGGTTTTAGTAATATTCGCAATCCTCTTACCAGAGGAATCGATATACCTGAAAGAGTGAGATATGCTCTCTTTGTAGGTGTACCTAAGTTTAAACTACCTCTAAAAAGTAATTATTCACCACTTCATCTTTTTCTTTTAGGATTGTCGTTAAGAGAAATACTGGAAGATGAGGAAAAAAAGAGTCTCATCGAAAAAAACTTAAATTTCTTAAAAAAAATATCATTTCTGAAAGAAGAACAGGTTTTGGAAGATGAAAATCTTAAAGCAAAAATAGAACCTATCAAAAAAGTTTATGATCAAATTTTAGCGGATCGGAAAAAGTTAATTCAAAAAATAAGTAGACATCCTAATTTAACATTGGAAATAAAAGGCGATTATTTATTACTAATAATTTCAGATCCACGGGGTTATCTCCAAGCATCGGGGCGAACTTCAAGGCTTTTCCCACTGGGACTAACCAAAGGATTAAGCCTGATTTTGGTCGAAGATGAAAAAACATTAAAGCATCTTAATAATAAACTAAGGATTATTGGTTATGATCCAAATTTTAGAAAAATAGATCAAATTGATCTAAAAAAAGTAATTGAAGAAATAGATAATGATCGAGAGATAATCAAAAAAATTCAAAGGGGAGAAGAAATGCAAGGTCAAGACCCAATCAAAACAGCATTAATCATAGTTGAATCACCAACCAAAGCAAAAACAATCGCCAACTTTTTTGGTAAACCAGCAAGAAGATCAAAAGGTCAAGTTAATTTTTATGAAATATCACTCGGTAATTTACATCTTAATATCTGTGCCACCTTGGGGCATTTTGTTGATTTAGTTCATAACAAGAATTTTTATGGAGTTAAAAAAGAAGGCAATCATTTCATACCCATTTTTCAAATTGCTAAAATATGTCGCGGTTGTCAACGTCATCTAGACGAAGAAGAAAACGTTTGCCAAGTTTGTCAAAGTAATGAATTTATTACCAAAAGAGAGCTTGTTGAATATTTAAAGGATGTTGCCTCAGAGGTTAACCAAATATACTTAGCCACTGATCCTGATGCTGAAGGAGAAAAAATTGCCTTTGATCTTTTCGCTTACTTATACCCAATCAATAGAAATATAGCAAGAATTAAACTTCACGAAATTACGCGGGCAGAATTTTTAAAAAAAATAAAACAGCCAGAAGAAATAAATCTCAATTTAGTCAAATCACAGTTAGTCAGAAGAATTTCTGATCGTTGGATAGGTTTTAAATTAAGCGAAGAAATTCAAAAAAATTTTAAAAATCTGAATCTATCAGCTGGAAGAGTTCAAACACCAGTACTAGGTTGGATCCTGGAAAAAGAAAAGAGGATAAAAAATAAACATTATCAAATTAAAGTAATAACCGATAATATAACCACCATCTTCTTTAGTAATAATTTAAATACAGTTCGAAAACTGAAAAGTAAATTTAAGGAAGGTGGATTAAATTTAGAGATAGAATCCGTTGACAAAAAAATAGAGAAAATTAATCCTTTACCTCCTTATGAAACCGGAGATCTGCTGAAGGATGCCTTTTCTTTTTTTAGGTTTGACACTCAGCTAACCATGAGATTAGCTCAAGAATTATTTGAAAGTGGCTTAATAACCTATCACCGAACTGATTCTACTTTTATCTCCAGTTTTGGCCAAAACATTGCCCGTGAATATCTTGAAAAAAACAATTTAACTAATATTTTTGAACCTAGATACTGGGGTAAAAGTGGCACCCATGAGGCAATTAGACCTACTCGCCCGGTTGATGTTCAAGATCTGATAGAGGAATCAATAATCAACCCTCAAAGAAATCTAAGCAAAAAACATTTTCAACTGTATGGTTTAATATTTAATCGATTTATCAGTTCGCAGATGAAAGAAAGTAAAGCTCAAAAGGAAGAGTTTTTAATTAAATTAAATAATCTTACCAAAAAAGAAATTGTATTTACCAAAATAGAAGAAGAAAATCATCTAAAATTCTTTAGAAATATTAGAATGAGCAATTTAATTGCTGGAATTTTTAAGGTACAAAATTTAAGCTGTAAAAAAGTTTCAAAAGAGTTTCATTATACTCAAGGTCAGCTTATTGATGAGATGAAAAAGAAGGGCTTAGGCAGACCATCAACTTATTCTTTAATTGTTCAAACAATAACTGAAAGAAAATATATCATTGATCGTTCTGGCTATCTTATTCCTACATCATGGGGTGAAAGAATACATAATTATCTTCAAGAAAAATATCCGGATTTAATTTCCGAAAAATATACCATAAAATTAGAAAAAAAGATGGATTTAGTTGCCGAGGGCAAGGTTAATTATCAAAATATCCTTTCTCAAACTTTCACTAGAATTTTTGGCAATGACTAAAGAAAGCCTGGAAAGAAAAATAAGAAATCTTCTTCGAAAAGAACTAAAACCAACAGAGGCCAAAGAGATAATTAGTAAATTAAAGTTTTTTGTTAATTTTAATAAAGAGTACGGAGATTTTTCTACTAATTTAGTTTTTTTGCTAGAAAAGATATCGCCAGAAAAAAAAGATGAAATCATTTTAAAAATAGAAAGTAAATTTAGAAATTATTTTAGGGAGATAAGGATAATTAACAACTACCTTAATTTCTATTTTTCTGATTTTTATTTTCTCAAAAATTTTAGGATGATGTTTAAAGATATCAAAAATTCTTTATCTTCTAAGATGGGTAGAAATAGAAAAGTAATAATAGACTATGTTTCGGCTAATCCTACTGGCCCATTAACATTAGGCAATGCGAGAGGAGCAGTAATCGGCGATACTATGGCTAATATCCTAAAATTAAATGGTTTTCGTGTGATTAAGGAGTATTATATCAATGATAGAGGAAACCAGATTGAAACTTTAGGCAAAACAATTCTTGCTCATTTAGGATACTTGAAATGGGAGGACAACTTTTATCAAGGAATTTATCTCAAAGAAATAGCAGAAAAAATAAAAAAACTAATAAATATTGAAAAACAATCTTATGAAAAGATTGGTCAAATAGTAGCTAATTTTATTCTTAAAAATCATATTAAACCATCTCTAAAAAAGTTTGGCACTTTACATAACCTATTCCTAAAAGAAAGTGAACTTTACCGGAAAAATTTTGATGAAAGGGTATTAAAAATTTTAGAGAAAAAGGGGCTAATTGAAAAAAGAGAAGGAGCGACTTTTTTACTCCTAACCAAAATAGGCGAACATAAGGATGAAGTTTTGATAAAAAGTAATGGTGAGCCTACTTATTTTTTTTCAGATATCCTGCATTATTACTATAAATTTTTCATTCAGAAAAGCATTATTGAAATTCTAATTGTCGCTAGCGATCATTTGGACCATACCCGACGTCTAAAAAAAGCACTAACTATCTTTGGCATTAAAAATTATCAATTTCAACCAATTGTTTATCAATTTGTTCACCTTACTAAAGGAGAAGAGGTTTTAAAAATGTCAAAGAGAAGAGGAATCTTCATAACTCTTGATGAACTTATGAGAGAAATACCAACAGGAATAATAAGATTTTTCTTCCTCCAAAAATCGCCTGAAATGACTATTGAGCTTGATTTAGAGCAAATTCGTCAACAATCTGAAAAAAATCCTTATTGGTATGCTCAATATGCTTATGTAAGGTTAAACAGTATTATAAAAAAGACGCGACTTTCAAAAATTGTCAAAATTGATCCTCAAGCGATTTGGAAAGAAGTATCTAACTTGGAAATCGCTAAAGAACTAATGGCAGATATAATTAAGTTTAAGGAAATACTTATCTTGACTGCTCAAGAAAAAAAACCAAATCTCATTATTGAATTTCTAAATCAATTTTGTCAAAAAATTCACTCTCTTTATGAAAGGGAAAAAATACTACCATCTCCCCATCGAGTAGCCTTCGTTGTTTTCCTAAGAAACTTTTTAGAATTTGTTTTTAATCTTTTGGAAATAAAGCCATTGCAAAAAATTTAGAAAATAAAATACTACGATAGCCAAGATAAAACCAGCAATAATGTCTCCTGGCCAATGAAGTAATGAAACCCAGCTCAAAAAGGCAACAAAAATTAACAAAACTAACGAACTAATCAATAATAATCTATTTTCCTTGATTAAAAAAAGTGAAATAAGGGTAGAAATAATTACATGTTTAGATGGGAAACTGGCGGAAAAATATAATAAGTTAAAATAATATGATAATGGTCGTGGGTGATTAATAAGTAAAGCTAAAAATGAGGACAAAAGAAAGGCGATAATTGTTGAAAAGGAAAACAATTTCAAGGTGACAAACTTTCTTTTTGACACTGTGTATAATAAAAAAATTAATAATTGAGTAATTAGAACTAAATCTCGCAGAAAAGAAAACTTATATATTAAATACGGATTATGAGAAAAAAAATCAACTAAACTCATGGGATATTGTTAATTATAAACTTTTAACAATGATACGCAAACTACTATTTTTATTGCTAAATAATTTTTCCGAAAAACAAAGAATTATAAA
>JANXBL010000014.1 GCA_025060575.1 Patescibacteria group bacterium
AGTAATGTATAAAACACCTGACCAAGCAACAGAAATGGTAGCAAAAACTATTGCTAGAAACATAATCAATCTTAGTATCACGATAGCGATGTTGTTAGCACAAGACCAAAAGTCAGAGGTGGTACACAGATTAGGAGGAAGATCTTGAGAGGGACGCGGGAAAAAAGAGGGATCACCCGCAAGAACAAAGTTTACTAAGATAAAACTTAATATTGATACCACCAATAACAACTTTCCCCTTATGTTCATTTATGATAAAGCCAATTGACAAACTTTTGCATTAATATAGAATATGCTTTAACTAAATCTTATCCTTAGAATATTATGAGAGTGGTTAATAAAACTATCTATTTCTTCTTATAATGATTTATCATCTTATTATTGTATACCACCAAGGTATCTCGTAAATGTTCTCACTAAAACCCATCCTGCAAAGGCAATAACAAGTCCAACAGCTGCATAAATGATATTATTCTTAGCTTTCTTTTTGGAGTCCTCGCTTCCCACAATATAGACGATACCAGCATATACTACCCAAATTGTAGCTAAGATTATTGCAGCAAATAGTAGTAAACTCAAGATTTGACTAAATATTTTAGCAACACAAACGGTAAGATCTTGGCCTGGATCACAACCCAAAAATTTGTCAGGGACTGTTACGGTAGTTAATTGTTCGGGCTTGCCTACTTGTTGTTGTTGAGCATAGGATAAATTAAATAATGTTAATAATAAAATCGTTAAAGCTATAGTTTTTAATAATTTCATTAATCTATGAAGATTCTATTTTTAATTCCGACCTTTCTTCTAATTTTACCATTAATATGTTTAAGAAAAAAATCAAGGATTGACCCTAGGACCACCAAAAAAAACACTAATCACCGATAAAATCCCAGTAATCAGCAGTAAAATAACATAGCCATACACTGCCCATTGTATATAACGATGACCTGTTTTAATATTTTCGACTTTAAAAGGCGAAAGTAAATAAAAAAACCCACCAATAATTATCAAAAAAACCAAAAGGGGAGGAGCTAATCTTTGAATAATAAAGTCAACTACTTCTTTAACCACTGTCTGAATTTCAGGATATTGACAAGGACCACTACCTAAAATAGATGGTGGACAAACTCTTACTGTTCTTGTTTCCCAACTAACGTCAACTTCACCAGGTTTAACCTGGGCAAAGGCAGTAGTAGGAATAAAAGGAATTGATGGCCTGATAATTCTTTGAATTTGATCAGCAATAACATTTGCTAAGAGAACAATTACTAATCCAATCGACGACCAAATCAAAATTTGCCAAGCTTTTGAAATATTTCCTAAACCAAAAAGAGGAGTAGAGATAAGATAAACTGCTGAAGCAAAAATGGCAATACCTAAAAAAATAACCGCTAAACCACTTAAAGCATTAATGGCTTCACCAGCACAACTGATAAGTTTATCAACCGATGATGTTGCTCCTTGCCCACATTGCAGACCAGAGGTAATTAAATCCTTTAGAGGATTATAATAAACTTTGGGATCAATGCTACCAGAACTAGCATAAACAAAATTAACAAAAGAAAATCGAGGTTGGAAAAATTCTAAAATAACATCAAAAATAACTCCACTCAAAAGAATAAGGACATAACCAAAAATAGCAATTTGAATCATTCCTATGCCCTTTCTGTAGAGATCAGGCTTTGGCCCATGGAACATAATTAAAAAAGCACCAATAACACTCAATAACACGGCAATCCAGAAAGAGAGAGTAACTATTGTTCTTAAAAGGTTGGCTATTGTTTGAGTGAAATCTTGCCAACTGCAACTGGGAGTTGTACACTGAACTATACCACCAGCAAAAGTAAGGTCAAAAACAACAAAAACCGTGATTGCTATTAATAACTTATTTCTTTCTTGGTAATTGGCCAGCAAGGCGATTAATTGTCTTTTCAAGTTCATCTTGATTAATCAAAATGTTATCTAAATTATCAGATAAAACCTTTTTATTAAATTGTGAAAAGGTTTCGCCAAAAAAATTATAGGAATCAAGAACAATCTTCTTGTTTTGAGCATCACTAAGAAAATTAGAATCTTTGTTCTTCAAAATTGGAACAAAATCAAAATTCTCCAAAAGTGACTGGGCATTATTTTCAACTAGCCAAGAAATGAAGATATCCACTACCTCGTTTTTACCCTTTTTAATTGGTGCTAAATAGTAAATCTTGGAATATGACTTAAATTTAGGTGGAAAGGTATTAAGGGGGGAAAAGTTGATTGAATATTTTAGGCGAGGGTTGATTTTGTTAATCTCTTCTCGATCCCGATAAAAACCTAAATACATAGCGAGTCTTCCGCTGGCAAAATTCTTAAGATCATTACCTGCCTCTAAGCTATAAGAAAAATATTCGCTATTTGGGTCGGAAAATTGAAGATAGGTTTGGATAGCATTTTTAAGATTTTCAGCTAAAGAGACGTTTTCATCAACTCTCAATAAGGAAAAAATTATCTCGCTACGATGAGTAATGTCAACTGTTCCTAATCCAACAGCGTAAAAATCATTTTGATAAGCTTTAATTTTTGAGATAAAGTTCTTGAGTTCATCAAAAGTTCTGGGAGGAGAAATGCCTAAAAAATTCAAGACATCTTGATTATAGTAGGCAACCAGCGAATCAACAGCTACTGGAGTGGGGGTAGCTAAAAATTTTTCTAGTTTCAGCAAGGAATCATTATCGATAAAAATAACATTAGGATAATCTCCTTCCGCCAGTGCTCCAACCAGATTATTTTCTATCTCCCTTATATCCTTTTCAAAGATATTGAACTTAACACAAAATTTTTCAAATTCGGAAATGAACTGTCGAGATTCAAAGTCGTTAAACGGCCACCAAATAGTAATTTCTTGACCATAACAGGGTAATTGAGGTGCTTTTTTGGGAAAAAAGATTGGCCGTAGAAAAAAGAAGAAAAACCCGATAAAAATACAAGCAAAAAGTATTAAAATCAACTGTAAAGTTTTATCAGTTTTTACCCTAATTAAAAATTCATTCATTTAATAAAAACCAAAAGATAAAAATCATTAAAATTTTTTTCCTCAACTAATTGAAAATTTTCATTCTTAATTAAATTGGTAGTTGTTTCAGCATCAGCAATTTGCTGACCTCTAAATAAATATGATTCAGGTTGAGGTTCAATCACAAAGAGATGACCATCTTTTTTTAAAATTCTTCGCGCTTCCCTGACGATTTTTTCAGGAGCATCTGATTGATACAAAACCTGCGAAATAAAAACAAAGTCTAAAAATTCATTTTCCAAACCTGAAGAAATTTCCAAGTCTTGAAGTAAAAATTTAACATTCTTGATTTGAAGATTCTTTAACAATTCTTGAGCCTCTTTTAACACATCTTCCTGAACATCAATGGCGTAAACTTTTCCCGTAGGAGCAACCGCATCTGCTAGGAGTGAAGTAAAAAAGCCACTACCACAACCAAAATCAGCACCATTCATGCCAGTAAGCAAATACTTTCTCGATTTTAAATACTGAATTACCTCTCCCGGTTTAAGAAACATTAGATCAAGAAAATATTTTTAACTTCATCAACTCCTTCTATCTTTTTAGCTGTTTGACTTCTTTTTGTCAGCAAAAATTTATTAATATCAAATCTATACAATTTATCACTCCAAATAAAGACTTCTTTTTCTTCAGTCAAATTTTGGCAAACAATTAATTCCCCATATCTATCAGCCTCAAAAAGTCTAACTCCTTTTGTATTTCTATTTTGTAATTTCACTTCTTGAAGATTAATCTTCTTGTAAAAACCTTTTCTAAAAATAGTCAACAACATATCTGATTGTTTAACGAAAGCTCCAATAATTCTACCCTTAATTACCTGTAAACCCTTAGCGGTCTTACCTTGCACCGAAAGATTATCTTTAAAAGTTAAAATATTCCCCTCTTGGCTAATTAAACCGATTGTCTCTCCACCATTTACCAAAAAAGCATTAACGACAAAATCGTCTTTATTTAACTTTAATCCTTGCACTCCATTACGCCTATTTGATAACACTTCCTCCATCTTAATTTTCTTTGCCAATCCTCTTTGTGTAACAAGAAGTAAGTATTTATGAACTTTGTCTGATGATAGAGTTAAAATTTTTACGAGGTGATCATCCTTGGTGATAGTTATTTGAGATTCTAGGTACTTAGCCGAATGATAAAAGTTAGCCAAAGGCACAACAAAAATTCTACCAAGATGACTCACCAAAAGTAAGGAATCTTTAGTTGATGCTGGCGATAAAATCTTAGGCCAGCTATCTCCCTTGGTTAGTTTATCCAAATTCAACTTTTCTGGTTGAATTAAGCTAACAAAATTTTTTTGATCAATAAACAGAAAAACATGTCTTTCTTCAATTTCTCTTTCTCTGGTGCTAATTTGGATTTCATCTTCAATGATTTCTGTTGATCGAGGACTGGGATATTTTTTTATGATTTCATCAGCTTCTGAAATGATTAGGTCATCAATCTTTTTAGGTATTTTTAAAATTGATTCTAATTCTCTAATAATTTGCTTTCTTTCTTTCAGCTCCTGTAAAATTTTATCCCTCTCCAATCTTGTTAATGTCCTAAGAGGCATTTCTAAAATTGCATCCGCTTGCTTTGAGGAAAGTTTAAACTTAGCCATCAATTGTTCCATTGCTTCTTTTTTGTCTTTCGATTTTTTGATTAGATTAATAACTTTGTCTAAATTGGCTAAAACTATATCAAAGCCTTCCAAGAGATGAACTCTTTCTTTGTTTTTTTCTAGCTCAAATTTGGTTCTCCGACGAATAACTTCTCTTCGATGTTCTAACCAAGAAATTAGAATTTCTTTAAGAGAAAACAATTTTGGTTGCAGCCCATTATCAAGAGCAATAAGATTGAAATAAACAGTTTTTTGAAGTGATGTTAATCGATAAAGATTTTTCTTTAATTTTTCCAAATCAGTCCCTGGTCGGGTTTCAATTACCACTCTTATTCCTTCTTTGTTTGACTCATCGCGAACCTCTCTTATCTCTGGTAATGTTTTTTCTAGGGCTAGATTAGCTATTTCTCTCACTAATTCTGATTTATTGACTTGCCATGGTAAAGAAACGATGATCAATCTTTCTTTTCTTGTTTTCTCGATATTCACCTTGCCACAAACCACAATTCCTCCCTTACCTTCTTGATAGATGTGTTTTAACTTTTTTGCCCCATAGATAACTCCTCCTGTAGGAAAATCTGGTCCTTTAATAAATTTGAGTAAATCATCAATCGTAGCTTGAGGATGGCTGATAAGATGTTTTACCGCCAACATTACTTCTCCCAAATTGTGAGAAGGAATACTTGTTGCCATCCCAACAGCAATTCCCAGAGAGCCGTTAATCAAAAGATTAGGTATTTTTGCTGGTAAAACATTTGGTTCTTGGCGAGTATTATCATAATTAGGTCGAAAATCGACTGTTTCCTTATCAATATCAGCAAGCATTTCGACGGCAAATTGAGATAATTTAGCTTCAGTATAACGATAGGCAGCTGGTGCATCACCATCAATCGAACCGAAATTTCCTTGCCCAATGATTAGAGGATAACGAAAGGAAAAATTTTGGGCCATTCTCACTAAAGACTCATAGACAGACTGATCTCCATGCGGATGATAACGAGCTAGGGTGTTACCGACAATGTTGGCACATTTAGTAAATTTTTCTTGAGGCCATAAGGCCAGCTCTTTCATGGTATATAGAATTCTCCTTTGAACAGGCTTTAAACCATCGCGAACATCAGGTAATGCTCGAGCCACAATTACGCTCATTGCATAATCAAGATATGCTTGCTTAAGCTCTTGAGTTATTTCTTGATCAATTATTTTTTCCTTCATAGGCTTTAGCGAAGAAAATTAGCAAACCCATTAAAGATAATAGCTAAACCATTATTAAAGTTCTGCCAAACAAAAAGAGCTGTTTGCTCGGCTGGGCTAGATGGCAATTGACCAGCGACCGATCCTCCGCTGAACCACCAAATAAAAATCAACACTAACATTGTTAAAAATGCCAATAAGTGTGATTTAGTCATTTTAAGATTAAGATTGACTCTTTAGTTTTTTTAATATTGACCTTGAAGCTAGACCCAACTTGCTTAGAATAATCAACCCTTATCTGCTCGGGTTCATAAGTGGTTATGATAATGGTCGGTTTAAAATTTTTCACTACTTGCTCATCAATTTTTTCAATACCCAAAAGAGAATCTACCTCTTTTTTTATCGTTTTAATGCTCTTAAATGTTTCTTCTGTTAATTCATCACGACAAAGAATCATGCTTCCCTCCTGACAGTCAAATAAATAAACAACATTTGCTTTATTTTTGAACCCCCAAAAATAGACACTGCCTACATTATACTCTCCGGGACCGGCGAATATTTTATCTCTCATCAAACTGTTGCTCTCCTTATAATTATCTGTTAAAATAATATTATCAGCAGTCTTTTCTAGACTGTCTATAGTAAAGTTAACATTGTCAAGAGATAACCTTAAGTAACTATTTATTTTCCTAATTTCCATTTATAATTTAATTTTACCATATAAATCATACAGAAAATGACAACGAAAAATCAGACAACATCTAATTTAAAATTGCCTAAGATCAAACAGTTAGAGATTGGTTCGATTTTAGAAGGAAAAGTCATTGCCAAACGTAAAAAGGAAATTTACGTTGATCTAAGTCCTTATGGGATTGGTCGTTTATATGGAATTTTTTACCTCCAAAGTAAGGATCTTGCGCAAAAGGTTAAAATCGATGACACTGTAGGAGTAAAGATTGTTGGACTGGATGATGGTTATGGAAATTATGAGATTATTCTCCAGGAAATTGCTGAAATCGATAAGTGGCAAAGAATTATGGAATATTATCGAAATCAAACCATTTTAGAAGTTGAGATTAAGGATGCCAATCGAGGTGGCTTATTAACAGAAGTTGAAAAAATTACTGCTTTTATTCCTGTATCTCAACTATCTCCTGAGTATTATCCTCGAGTAAGTGATAATAACAAAAATTTAATCCTGGAACATCTCAAAAAGTTTGTCGGCCAAAAAATCAAGTGTCTAATTGCCTCAGCTGATCCCAAAACCAACAAACTGGTGCTCTCTGAAAAGTTAACCAAAGAAAGTGTTTATCAAGAAATTATCAACAACTTAACGATCGGCGATATTTTCAAAGTAAAAGTGGTTGGCTTGAGTCCATTCGGGATTTTCGTCAGGTTTAACGAAAAACCAGCAATGGATGGTTTGATTCATGTTTCCGAAATACCGGATGATCAGGTAGAAAATTTAGAATCTTCATTTAAGATTGGCGATGAATTAACAGCTAAATTGATTCAAATTAACAATGATAAGGTAAGCTTTAGCCTTAAAGATACTAAACCTGATCCCTGGGTTGTTTTTTCTCGTCAATTTAAAGAAGGAGATAAAATTGAAGGAATAATCAAGGAAAAAAATGATATTTTTGGCGTGGTAATCACCAACAATGTTCAAGGTTTAATTTTTGAAAATTTTTCCGAATTAGAGATTGATCAGAAATACGACTTCATCATTGAAAGTCTCAAACCAAAGGAAAAAAGTTTGATAGTTAAATTGGCTAATGACTAACCAGCAAAGCTACCTCCTAATCATTACCTCATTGTTAGTGCTGCTTCTCATATTATCTGTTGGTTATCAAGAGGTTAACAAAGAACAAAAACTATCATTAGACAATTTCCTCCAAAAAATTAAAAATGGTGAAATTAATCGGGTAATGATTGTTAATCGTTCAGAACTTATCGGTCGAACAGCAAATGATCAGAAATTTAAGACAACCAAAGATCCTGAGAAAAGCTTGAGCGATCTACTAAAAGATTATGAAGTGCCATCATCAACAATATTTAAATTAGAAATAACTCAACAAACTACAAATCTCAAGGAGATAGGAATAGGCTTGTTATTAAATATCATTTTACCTTTTCTTCTTATCGGTTTAATTTTTTGGCAATTCCTGAAGCATACCCAAAGAGGGGCGAGTCAAATATTCACCTTCGGCAAGTCGGGCATCAAAGTTTACAATCCTAATGACCCCGACAGAATAACTTTTAAAGATATTGCTGGTTTGGAAGAGGCAAAGGAAGAGTTAATGGAGGTAGTTGAATTTTTAAAAACACCTGATAAATTTATAAGAATCGGAGCTAGAATTCCTAAAGGAGTTTTACTTGTTGGCCCTCCAGGAACAGGAAAAACTTTAATGGCAAGAGCATGTGCTGCTGAAGCAGGTGTACCATTTTTCTATATTTCTGGTTCAGAGTTTGTAGAAATGTTTGTTGGAGTGGGTGCAAGTCGAGTAAGAGATGCCTTTGCTATTGCTAAGAAAAACCAACCTTGTATTTTATTCATCGATGAGTTAGATGCTATTGGTAAAGTAAGAGGAAGTGGTATTACGGGAGGGCATGAAGAGAGAGAGCAAACATTAAACCAAATACTAGTTGAAATGGATGGTTTTGAGAAAGGAACAAAAGTTGTTGTTCTTTCGGCCACTAATCGAGGAGACACCCTTGATCCTGCTCTTTTAAGGCCAGGTAGATTTGACAGAAAAATAATCCTTGATTTGCCTGATGTTAAAGCTAGAGAAGAAATTCTGAAAATTCATATTCGAGATAAAAAAGTTAGAAAAATAAACCTCAAACAAGTAGCTGAAAGAACGCCTGGATTCTCTGGTGCTGATCTTGCTAATCTTTGTAATGAAGCAGCTATTCTAGCGGCCAGAAAAAATAAAGAGTTTATTGACCAGCAAGAGTTATTGGATGCCATTGAAAAAGTGCTTTTAGGACCGGAAAGAAAAACAAAAGCTTATTCGAAAAAAGAAAAAGAAATTGCTGCTTATCACGAAGCAGGACATGCTATTGTCGCTCACTATTTACCCCACTCAAATCCTGTCCAGAAAATTTCAATTATCTCGCGAGGACGTGCAGGAGGTTATACTCTGAAAACCCCCCTTGAGGAAAGGAACTTTTATTTTCGCAAGGAATTTATCGACGAATTGTCATCAATGTTAGGAGGTTACGCAGCAGAAAAAACAATCTTTAATGATACCACCACTGGAGCAAGTAATGATTTAGAAATTGCTACTGATTTAGCTAAACAATTAATAATCAGATTTGGGATGTCGGAAAAAATAGGACCAATCGCTTATCACAAACCATTTAGAGAGTTTAATATCGAAAGGGATTATTCTGAAAAAACGGCAGAATTAATAGATGAGGAAATAAGAAAAATTATCAATCTCGCGCTAAGCCGTGCCTTAGCGGTTATCCAAAATAAAAAAGAAAAATTAGATAAAATAGCTAAGGTTTTAATCAAAAAAGAGGTGATTGAAAAGAAACAATTCGAAAAACTTATTGGGGAACCCAAAGGATCTTTTAACCCCCCACTAGAAAATTCTGAATTAATTTGATAAATTGAGAAAAATATCCCCAAAAAGCATAAATAAATACTATAACTAGAAGGAAGCCAATCATCTCTAGGGATTGATATCGTTCGATGCTCAATTTTGACAATAAAATCTTTGAACCATCAAGAGGAGGAATGGGCAAAAGATTGAAGAAGGCTAACACTAAATTGATCCTTAACCCTAAAAGAAACAAATGGAGTGGAAATATATTGTATAGAAAGGCAAAAATAAGTGCTAATAAAATATTTGTTGCTGGGCCAGCTAATGCAATCAAGACTGAATCCCTAGGATAATTTCTCAAATTAAATGGATTATAAGGGACAGGCTTGGCCCAACCAAAAAGAAAACCGCTTAAGTAGTAAAAAATTGCTGGCACTAAAACAGTTCCAATTGGATCAATATGAGAAACAGGATTTAGAGTTAATCGACCCTCTAATTTAGCGGTCGGATCTCCTAATCGATAAGCGACATAGCCATGAGCAATCTCATGAAGAATAATCGAATAGCCAATGATTAAGACTAATAAAAAAATTTCCATTGGACTGTGTGGGAATCGAACCCACAACCTCCTTGTTGCGACCAAGGCGCTCTACCATTGAGCTAACAGCCCTCTTTACCCTTGAGAATAGATCTTCGACAATCTTGACAGACTAAAATCCTTTTATCATTAAAGGTTATTAACTGCAAATTAGCCTTCTGAAAATATGTTTTAACTGGATTAAATTTACCTCTTAACTTTTTTCTTTTAACAGCTTTATTTTTGCTTTTACCACAAATTTGACATTTTCTCATCTCAATAAAAATTATACCTTAATTTAAGACGATTATCTGAATATTCTTCGTTTATAATTTTAGCCTCTTTTAAAATTGAAGAAACTAGCTCTTTCGTTGAAGTAACCTTATCTGCATCAATTTTAAAAACCAATTCTAAATCATTATGAGATAGCAAATTAAATTCCTCTAGACTATCAACAGTTACTAGGTTTTTCAGTTTATTAAAGTTAAAAAGAGTAGTAGTATTTAAAGCTTGAGAAATTTGAATTAATTTCTGAAATTTTTCTAATTGTAAATCTATATTTTGAATTGGTTCTACTTGTTTTTGTTGCAAAATAACTAGCTCCTTTTGAAAAGTATTTGAGGTGAGATAATAAATCACTCCAAAAATAATCAGTAAAATAAACGTATAAAGTGAGACAAAGGTAATTGCTCTAGGAAGTCTATTAAGAAAATAAGCAGAATAGGGTTTAATGGGCAAAAAATCAATCAAATCGTCATCATTCATAACTCTTTCAAAAGAAAAATAACCTCCCTCTAATAAAACATTTAAAACTTTTGTTTGAAAAAAAATCTGTTGCTGACTAACATCGCTAAGATTATCTAAAGTAAAATCACTGAAAAAAAGAATTTTACCTTCACTAGAAAAATTGGCTTTTAAGAAGTTATATATTCTTACTAATAAATTTTTATCAAACTTGTCTGACTCTATCTCATCTATAATAATTTTTTCTATTCTTAAATTTTTAATCAGGATAGCGACTAAGGAAAAGTTGTCAATAAAAAAAGCTAGATATTCTTCATTAAAATCAACAATTGCCTTTGAAACGAGATATTGATAATATGATTCAACTGACGGACTAATAAAAAGAGGAATTATTCCGTATTTCTCTATTATCGTCAGAAGACCATCAATAATCTCGCGAGAAACAAAGAAAATATTAAAATTGGAAAGCGAACCAAATTTTTGATATTTATCTTCCCGGTAGAAAAAAGAATACTTATCCAGTGGCAAAGGAAAACTAGTTTTTAAGTAGTTTAAAATTGCCTCACGAGGCATTGAATCTCTAGCTAAACTAATTCTTTGAAAGAGTAAATTAGGTAAGTGAATAACTATCCCGATTTCCCTTAGCTTAAACTTAATTATCAACTCACTCAAGGCTGGCTCTAAGTTGGTTAATTTAAAAACTCCTTGAGCGTAAAGTTCAGCTAGCACCTTCTCGCTCTTTAAGACCTTAATTGTCCCTCGGGTTCTGGAAATTCTAAACCAAGATACACCGTCATTTTCAATAAAGATCAAATCGTAAAATTTTTGGGTGCTCCAACTTTTTTTCATTTTCTATACCAATATTCAATTTTAACAAATCTTGACTCTGGACTCAAAAGAAAAAATTGATCAAAATTTTTTATTTTTTTACTCAGTAAGAAAAGGTAATAAGGATTAACAAGAAAGACATTGGCATCATAAGAAATAACCAACCTTTCAAATTCTTTTAGCGTTTGATTAAAATTGACTTGAGAATCGGAGTTCAATTTTTGAACTAAATTTTCTAGCCCAACATCAGAAAGATTATTAACATTAATACCTGAGCTTGTCCAAAAATAATTTAGTAGCGGTGGCCAAGAGTAATAAATGCCCATCAATACAACTACATGATCTTTCGTTGCTAACCTACTTTCTAAATCAACTTTTTCTACAAATTCTATTTGAAACCCAAATTTATCCTTCAAGTATCTGGCTAGTTCAGGATAGAGATATGAAGAAAGAACTTCTATTTTTAAATTGCCGAGATTAGAAGGTGATTCAACAACTTTAATATCGGAAACGAAATCACCAAGCTCAAAAACTCTTCGTACAGTTGGAGAGAAAATAGACTCACTTGATTCAGCTTGCCGATTAAAAACACGTGAGACAATCTCTTCTCGATTGATTACTGAATTTAAATAAGCAACAATTTTTTTATCAACTTTTCGGCTGTTAAAAAACAATCCAACTATTCTAGGCAGAACAATTTTGTTTAACTGAAAGCTTAGATAAACATTTTGGGGAAATTCAAGATAGCTAATACCCGCTAAACCATCAATTTCCTTAAGCAAAAGACCATCAAAAGATCTTTTGACTGATGGGTAGGCATAAAAAACAACCTTATCCAGATATGGCCGAGGATAAAAATATTCGTTCCTTGTCAAAACAATCTCTTGAATATCTTTAATTTTGCTAATTTTTTCTAAAACAAATGGCCCGCTACCGGTTTTTAAAAAATCAATTTTGAAATTTTCTTGATCAAAGTCGTAAAAAACTTTACGAGGAAAAATTTTAACTGAGGTTAACTTATAGGGTAAATAATTATCGACATTTTTCATAACAATTTCAAACTGCATGTTGTCAATTACTTTAAATTCAACGCTTTTAAGGAAGAGAGTTTCAGATGGCAAATATTGACGGTAGAGTTCGATAGAGAACAATAGATCATCAGTGGTTATCTCTTCTCCATTGCTCCACTTTAGATTATCTTTAAGAACCAACTTAAGAGTGAGTTTATCAGGAGAAAAAGAGTAATCTTTTATTAATCGAGAAAAAATTTTTCCATTATCTAATTCAAAAATTGATGGATAGATAATATTTAAAATAGCTCTTTCAGTTTCATTTAGAGGAGCAAAAGGATTTAAATTAGAAACATACTCATAAACACCTTCGCGATAAACACCGCCATATTGAGGTTGATTCAGCCTTGTTCTTTGAAGGTGAATATAGTTACTTACCAAAAATAGACCTAACAAAAAAAACAAAATAGCAGCTAATTTATAGAAACTTTTCTCGCGGAAAAATTTGCTTAATTTTAAAATTAGCCTTCGAAAATTTTTCATAAATACTTACTTCCCAATAACTCTAAGCAGAGAAATGCCGATAAAAATTATTATCAATATCCAAGTAATATAGTAGATGTTTTTATCCAGACCTCTCCTTTTTAAAAAAAACTCAGTTCTACCTCCAAAAAGAACTCCTCCTTCAGTCCCTCTCTGTTGAAGCAAAATCAAAAAAATGATTACAATCGATAAGATAAGCTGTAAAATATCAAATATGTTCATCTTATAAAAGAATTTTAACATATGAAATTGGAATTAAGAAAATAAATAAAATAATAAAAAATAGCCCCTCTAAGGGGCTTTTCTTTCATGGGAGGGACCATGAGGAGTGGAGGGCAAAACATCAAATGGTCAGCGATAATCCTCTGCCCTTATTGTTGAGGGTAACTCTGCTGCTATTCTTTTAAGTAACGATACCTTAGCCTGGAAGAGACAAAATAGTCCCTCCTCTAACTGCAGATAGATTTCGACCTCATCGCCGTTGATTCTCGCACCTATAAACTGGTCAGGCGTGCAATAGATCTCAACGGCGATTCTCATTTCGCCCTCAACAGACTGGAAAAGTTCCCACGGGCATGTGGAAGGCCAGTAGGCTGTTTCGGTATCTGGTTTAGCTTTTACCTGAACACCTCCAGCGAATGGGGAAATATTAACCTCATCGCTAGAAATATGGCGCGCTAGTTTTTCCGGAATATCATTCTCGTAGCATCTTGTCAGCATCACTCTCTTCCTCCTATTTTTTTGTGGTGTTCTATTTAAATTTTAGCATAAAAAAATATCAAGTCAACCCCCTCACCTCCTCATCTTCCATATCAATATTATCTGTTCTCTAGGTGCTAGATAAGGAATAGTAATGTTTAA
>JANXBL010000015.1 GCA_025060575.1 Patescibacteria group bacterium
TTTCCTCTTCCTGGTTCATTTTCACCAGTATGATCACGAAAAACAATTTTCCCCCATGTTCCTAAACTTAAACCTTCCCCAAAAGTTGTTGCAATATAATTAAAACCATCCCCGATGGAAATCTTAGCACGATCCCCTTCTTTTCCCCATCCATTAGCTGATAAAACTAAAACATTCCCCGCAACAGTCAATTTCTCTCCCGGATCTGTTGTCCCAATTCCAACTACTGTCTGAGTAGCCCCGTGCAATCTTTTTCTAATAACACTCAGACCAATAATATCTGGTTCGACCACTAATCCTATCTTATTATTCTTATCGGATCTCAATAGTGTCCAATTAGGCAAATCCTGATCTTCATAAATTCTTAAATTAGTATTTTTATTTTCCCAGTAAATACCTGTCTGAGTGGCTGAGGAGTGAACAAGAAGGTTATTTAGCCTAACTGCCCCTTCTATGTCTAGTCTATATTGAGGATCATTTGTCCCTATACCAACATTACCATTATTAGCAATAAACATAGTGTCTCTGAAATTTCCTCTTTCATCAGCAGCTTGGAATCTAATACTGTAGCCATTTTCGGAAACTATATCTATCCATTTACCTCTTATGTTGCCCCATCCTATAAACAATGCTCTCTTACCAGTTGTTAGATCAGCAGGTTTGGTTACTGGTCCAGTTGTTGCTTCTCGCCATTCAATATAAGGAAGTCGTAGATCAGGATCTGTACCTATTCCATTAAGACTAATAGCATCTCCAAGTATTGAAGCAAACATTCCCCTTTTGGCGGTTCTATTGCCAAGGTTATTAAGAACATCAAACATTACAAAACCATCAAATTTAGAGATACCTTCTACATGAAGTTTATATTGAGGATTATTGGTGCCTATACCAACATTTCCTTCATCATAGAAAACACCTGAAGAAGTGCTTTTCCAGAAAAACCTAACAGTGCAGTTAGTCTCACCTGGTTTACAAGCAGGATTAAGTGTTTCGCCTGGCTTATAGGGAAAAGCAAGAGTAAAATGACCTAGTATTAAAAATGAAACAAGAATTACTAAGATTAATTTCTTGACGATAAGAAAAAAATTTTTCATTATTAATAATTACCTTCTTTAATAATAGCGACTGTAAATTATCCTCTAAAGAATTATAGTATAAATTTCCATACTTGTCAAATTTTGCTTTGTATAGTCCTATTTTGGCAATCATAAATGTATTTTGATCCTTTGCCATCAATAACTAAGACATAAGATTGCCTTTTATCATCCTTTTTTCTGACAAAATAGGTGAAAGTGACGTCCCTAATTTCAGTCGAGACATTTTGCTTAAAGGATCTAATAGCTTCTTCTAGATAAAATTCTGCCTCTTGTTGGTGCTCAGACTTATAAATTTTTTTTGCCCCCTCTTCAGTAATTATTATTTTTATACTTAAAGGATAATTCTCCAAAGCCATTATTAAAACTTAACGACTTCTATTAACAACTTTTCTTTCTTATCATCTCTTGTTGCTTCGATTTCATATTTACCTTCAGTTAAAGGTTGAAAAAACTCTTCCCTACCCTCTCCAATTATCTCTCCGTTAACTTTCCAGATAACACTTTCTCTTGCTTTTAAAAAAATTTTAGCATCATTTGAAAGAAGATAGCGAGCATTATTAAAGGGAGAGAGAACGAGATTATCATCTTTTAAGAGAGCGTATTTAATCATTTCATAATTATCGTTTTCCAAACCATACTCCAAATTTTTACCATCTGAATATTCATCTAGGTAACCAAAATTAAAATTAGAGTTTTTATTGTAGACTGAATTAAACATTAAATTCATTACTTCTGCCCAAATCTTACCTGCTCCTAAAGTTCCAGAAACTTTATCCATGGAGGAGTGGTCAGGATTTCCCACCCAAACAGCAACTAAAAAATCAGGAGTGTAACCGACTGCCCAACTATCTTTAAAGTTATTAGATGTTCCCGTTTTAACAGCATAGTTTTTAAAGGGTAAATTTAAATTTGACTTGATAGAAAACTGATCAACAGCGGTATAACGATCAGATAAAATTTTGTTAACCAAAGATACGTACTGAGGATAACTTATCAAAGCTGGATTTAAATCAGACCTTGGTCCATCTTTTAAGATCTTTATTTCTTTTAACAATCCTTCATTAGGAAATATACTAAAATACTTAGCTAAGTCAAATAAACTCATTTCTAAAGTTCCTAGAGCAATCGTAAGTTGGTAACTATCTAAACTTTGGGTAGGTCTAAAATTTAATCTTCTAATTAGAAAGTCATTGAATTTTTCTAAGCCGATGAATTCTAAAATCTTTAGAGTAGGTATATTAAGGCTATTAGCTAAAGCGTAATGGAGACTAACAATACCATAATTTTTGCCATCAAAATTTTGAGGATAATAGGGAAAACCCAAACCACTAATATACTTATACTCTCTATCTTCGACAAGCGTATATGGGCGAAGACCATTCTCAAAAGCTAAAAGATAGATAAAAGGTTTGATTGTCGATCCTACCATTCTAGGCTTGAAAAGCATATTGATTTCACTTTCGCTGATATCACTAATACCAACAGCGGCTAGAACTTCATTTTCAGGAAGCTTGAGTACAATTACAGCTGATTCTTTAACATTTTTTAATTTTAGCTTTTTCATATTATCTCTAACTATTTTTTTTACTGCTATATTTATATCTCTATCTATGGTGAATGACAGTTTAGAACTAGCAGGGTTATCACTAATAAAAGGTTTTAGGTCAAAAAATAGATTATCTCTTCTAAAGTCATTAAAATTTTTTCTAGCCTCTCTCCAAGAGATGAATTTTTTTTCATCAACTGTAAGATTAAATCTCTCAGCAAAATTTTTAGCTAGCTTTATGTTGTTCATTTTAAGCGGGTTATTATCATTGGGATTACTTATCGTTACCAAAAGTTGAATTATCTCTTCTAAGGTTAAGAAAGTTGGGGTTTTATTAAAGTAAGCGACGCTAGCCTGGGTTATTCCTTGAAGATTATTGCCAAAATAAACCATATTAAGATACATTTCTAAAATTTTTTCTTTGCTTAAAAAAATATCAAGGTTTAAAGCAAGTAATAATTCTAATAATTTATTTGTTATTCTCCTATCCTTCTCATTTTCCATTAAAATCTTAACTAGTTGTTGATTGATGGTACTTTGAGCCTGACGACCACCAATTCCTATCTCGGCTAACAGATATTCCACTGTTGAAAAAAAGTTAACTCCTGGATGATAGTAAAAAAACCTATCCTCTTTTTTAAGAACTAATTCCTTGATCAAACTAGGAAAATTTTCATCATAAAAAGAAAAATAACCTCTTTTGTTAGGCTGAATAAAAAGAAAATTACCATTTCTGTCCACAGCAATAGCCGATCTATTCTTTTCATAAAGATAGAGAAGATATTTGTTAAGACTGTAACCTACAAGCAAAATAATAAGAAAGAAAATGAACAAAATAGCTAAGCTTCTGAAGATCATTCTATCTCAAAATATTCTGCTGAGGTGCGTCCAAAATTTTCTGGAAAGTACATTTCCCACACCATTGATGGTAACCTTAGAAACCTTCCTTTTACCAAAGGTCTAACATAATATCTATATTCGTAGACTCCTGGCTCTAAATTTTTAACAAAGAGAAACAATCTATCATCTCTGATCTCTTGATAGGTGGGATAAAGATTGTAAATGTTAGCTCGACGAGAATAATTATTGCCATTTATAGCATAATCCTCGTAGCCATATGGTTCTCTATAGCAAACGCCATCACAAACATCTTCATAATTTAAAGATCCACCTTCGGTAAATAACTTAGGATTAATAATTTCCATACCTGCAGGTATATAATCCTCAATCGCTACATTGGATCTTGATTCAGGAACAATCAGTTTTATCTTTGCTACTAATACCTCTCCTGATTTAGCTCTGGTGACAGGTTCGGACATAGTATTTGTTGCTGGCATCAATCGATGAAAACTTCTAAAAATAGTAAAGCCTTCATCTCGAGCTGGAATATTAACTGTTGTTTGATAATACCTTAACTCAGCATCATAGTAATAAGCACTCTTCTCATTTGATTTCAAGATCTCTATTGAGTTGTTCTGGCCAAATTTTAGAGCGTTTATTGGCATATCTATTTCAAAAACGTTCAAAATATTTTGAGGATTGAATTTAAAACTCCCTATCGTTGTTTTATTAAGAAGAACATTAAGATCAAAATTAGTTCTTGTCTCTCCTTTCCAAATTAGATAATCTGCAAAGGCATCTAAAATCTCAACAGTATCCTGAGTTGATCTCCAAATCTCACTAGTATCTTTCTTATTCAAAAGTAGCCATCTTAAAACTCTCTGATTAATCTGGTCATCTTTTTTCCTAATAACATTTAATTTTAAATAGAGCGCCGTGTTTCTAGCTTTAGTTTCAAAAAATTCCCAACGATAATTCCTCGATAAGGGCAAATAAGCCCCTCTGCCATCTATTTGTAATCTATTTTCCAAAAGATTAAATATTTTACTCTTTCTCTCAGCAGACAAGTTATTAGCCTCATAAATAATAGCTAATTTGACTAATTCATCATTGCTAATTTCATTATTAAGATATTTGTTATCATCAACTAATCTATTTATCTCATCAATTAGGGAAGGAATATTGTTTAGTCTCTTGATATTTGTCAGGTGGTAGCCCAATTGAACAATTTCTTTTTTCCTCAAATTTCTATCTAATCGAGAGTTATTGTCTAATTTTGCATATTCTGCTATATATCCTAGGGCATTTTCGATAACACCAGGTGAAATAGAATAACCCAAGCTTTCCAAATTTTCTAGCACTTCAACAACATAGATAGTCAAATAAAGGTGTGATCTATCTCTATCCCAAAATCCAAAACCTCCGTCTAGGTTTTGATGCTGATAGATCTTAGACAATCCTATATTCACAGCTTCATCGATTGAATATTTCTTACCTTGATAGGTAATTTGTTCAGGAATTAAACCTTTTATGCCTGTCGCTTGAGCAATTTTTTTCGCTACATAAATACTTCTTAATTGAGAAGCTATCTGTTCAGTACAGCCATAAGGAAAATCAATTAGATAATTTACGGCCTCTTTGATAAATAGAGTAAGTGTTCCGCCGACTTTTATTTTCAAATAACCCTTTTCACTATTGATTTGCGGTGGTAAATAGATAACCTCACGATAAACGTTTGGCGTGATATAACCAGAGCTTACCACAGTCTCGTAGGTAATATCAGACAAAACTCTTATTGAATTCTCGACAATGTCTCTATATTCATTGCCAATAGCCGAAATAGTGAAGTGATGATAGTCGTTCTTGCTATTTTCTGGTGCTTTTACTTTGAAGTAAATCACCTCTACATCATCTGCCTTAATTGATAGTCTTTTTTCAGCATCATCTTTAACGACCAAATCCTTTGACTCGATTTTTACCTTTAAATCTTGTTTTTTGTCTGAATTATTAAATACTTGTAAACCAATCAGAAAGTCATCACCAGGAACAATAAATCTTGGCTTAAGTGGAATAACCATTAACCTTTTTTGGGTTTTAAATTCTTCATAGCCTACTCCCACTTTAGTATCTTTTGTTGCTCCCACCGCTTCAATTTGCCAAGATGTTAGATTATCAGGAAGTTTAAATTTAATAGTTGCTTTTCCATTTTTATCAGTCTTAATTTCTGGCAGCCATAAGGCTGTTTCCTTAAAGATGCCCCGTTTTCTTGCTTCTAATTCAGCAGCTGGTAGACCACCTCCACCCTTACCATTAACCAAAGAATCGTCATAGTATTCTAACTCATAAAAGAGATTTGCTAGATTAGTCTCGGTAATAATAGTTAACGGAAAACCATCATAGAAATAGGCGAGGGGATTTTTCTTGGGGTTACCCTTAAGAGCCAAGATGCTCATATCAACCACTGCCAACGAAACCTCTGCGGAAATAGGTTTACCCTGCCAATCAGTTGTTTTTACCTCCACCATTACCTCTTCTCCTGGTAAATACTTTTTCTTATCGCTTTTAACCTCAATATTTATTCTGTTAAGTTCGTTATCTATATTAAGCTTAACTGCCTTGTGAGCAATTTTTCCCGTGGGCGAAATTAAAATAACTGAGGCAAATATATTAGGAATATACTCGCTTTTAACATTGAACTCAAATAACTTAAGACTGCTTTCAACATCAATCAACCAATAATCAAAGAGCTTTCCTCTTTCAATGGTTATCAATGCCTTTGACTTTTCAAAGGGCGATTTGATAATTAATTTTCCTCTTTGCCCTACCTTTAAATCTCTATTTTCAACCTTAAGATCTAATTCAGAGAATGTCGATGGCGAAATAACCTGAACATAATCACTGCTCCACACGTAAAAATAGTGCGAATTAGAAATTTTATTATTCTTACTATCAGATGCTGATACTACAATCTCATATTCTCCCTCATCAGCTAAAACTAAATCAATATGCGCCTTTCCTTGTTTATCAGTTCTAGTCAACACTGTTTTGACTGTTTCTGTGGTTTTTTTCCAATTTTCATAAAAGCTACCATCGGCTTCCTGCCTTTTTTCATAAATCCATTGATGCTTAACCAATTCCACTAAAATATTGGATATACTAACTGGTCGTCCCTCTAAATTGACCGTTTTTATCATTAACTTGAAAGGTTCATTCTTGGAAGCGGCAAATTTATCGGTCTTTAATCCAATATAAAAATCGCCAAGATGAACGATAAATGACTTCTGCGAACGAATTGATTGTCCTAATTCATTTTTTATGGTCGATTCGAAAATTAAAATTTTGCTTTCAGGTTTTTCTCTATTTCCGAAAAGTTTTTCTGCAGTAAGAGGAATTGAAATAATTGCTCTACCATTATCATCAAGCTTGGTTTTAGAAGAATAGATAAATCTGTCGCCACAACAAAAATCATAATCATAAAATTCGTAATAATACTGCTGACCAAAATCGTAATATTCTTCCTGGTACTTATCAAAATAATAATCTTGAGTTAAGATTGAATACTCTACCTCTGCGCCTCTGACTGGTAAACCGAAATAATAATTAGCATTAACTTGAAGGTTTATTCTCTCCCCTAAGACGTATTCATCCTTATCTGAAATTAATTCAACCTTAAAAGCAGCGGGAACATATTCTTCCACATCAAAACTTCCTCGACAAATATCCCAATCCCATCTTTCTTTTTCTCCTGCAAAACATATTTCATATCTTCCTAACGATGCATCAGAAGGAAGAATGAATTTAGTATTAAAAGTCCCATTTTCATTTAAAGTTATTTTTTGGCTGAAAACTGTGTTTTGCTGAGGATTTCTCACCAACAAGGAAAGTGACCTTCTTGGAATTTCGTAATTACCGTCATATCCCACCCTCACTATTCCCTTAATAAAAACTTCCTGGGAAGGACGATAGATAGGCTTGTCGGTATAAACATAAAATTTTTTAAGCGTCCAAGGGTTTTCAGCATATGGAACATCTTTTATATATAAATAGTCAACATCTCTTAATAAAACAGCGCTTGAATCACCCTTGGTAGCAATAATACCACCAATGTCTTTTAATGCTTCAAAAGAAATAACACCATTAGCATTACTTTTTTTATTATCCTTTATTAAGACACTACCGTTATCATTGAGAGTTACCAGAGTAATATTAGCATCTTTTACTGTCTCTAATGCCGGTAATTTTAATAACCAAACAATGTTATCTATCTTATTTAAGCTAGAAACAATTTCAGGATCTTCCTCGCTGATTGTTCGATGTACATTCACTTTCTTAGAAATTAATACCAGATCACTTACCGTCACAAAACTCACTATCTCAGTACCACTAATCTCACCCCGTGAGTATCTTGTCTTTTCTTCAGATCTAACTATAAAAACATAGTGTCCCTTAGTCTGAGAGAAATATTCCTTCAGATCAAATTGTATATAGTTAGGTTTCCAATAGGTATTAAAGCTAAAACTGTCCTTCGCCTTATCCAGACACTCTATTTCACTTCTTTTTATTGGGATCCTATCATTTGCCCTTTTCCAATAAAAAATTCTAATAAACTCCTCTGGTGCAACTTTACATATTTCTAAATCGACTCTCCTTAAATTTTTAGAAACAAATTTAAATTTTGTTTTATCAGGAAGAGTAAAAGTATAGTTATTAAAAAGCTCGCTCAAAATTTTATTCGATGATGATATATCGTCAGTAGTAATATCGAATTTTAGGCTTGTCACTTGGTCAAACATATCGACGACGTTTAGGGTTAATTTGTATTTGGTGAAGGGAGTTAGCTCATAGTCTATAATGTAATAAAATCTGTAGTCCTTACATCCCTCTCTGACAAATTTTTTTATCTCCTTTTCCTTGCTTTCTCCATAGCGATAGTCAAAATAATAACTACCCTTAACAGAGTATTCATTAATATCTTTTATTTTTATTTCTTCATTTTTATCGGTAATTAATTTCACGTAATCCTCAGGTTCCGATCTATTTCTATTCGACATATCATATCGATATGGCTCAAATCCTTTTAGATTATTATTTGTGCATATGACAATTACTTCGGGAGAGAAATATTCCTTACCAAAATAAGACCAATCACTTATTACTTTTAGTCGGGAATAAATATATAAAGATTTAACAATAGGTTTTTCGTTAAGTAATATGCCATCAACTGCATAAATCTTATCAAAACTTATCTTTATTACTTCGCCAGGCTTAATGATATCATTTTTAAAACTTATAGCTATCCTATTTTTAGTAGTTGTTTCATGATAAGTTATCTCCTTTAGGTAGGGGCTAGTGATTTGGCTTTTAGTGAGATCGACATCTTCATAGAAAGATATAATTAAGCGATTTTTAGGATCAAAAATTTCTTCCTGATTATCAAGAATATATTTATCAATAAAACCACCGGTTTGTTTAACTTCCTGAAAAGTATTGTCATCATCTATAACACTTGGTGTTTTAATGTTATAAGTGCGATTATGAGCAGTAAAAAGATTTCCTTCTAAACCATGGATATTTTCTATTTTTAATGTGTAGAACTCTTCATAATCCCAAAATTTTTCCCTGCCAAATTTATTTCGTTGAGGATAAATTAAAACAGTTGTTCTATCTATCTCTTCCTCCTTTAGATTTTCTAAATTTACACTAACATTAGCTAATAAAAAATTAATCGAATTGAGAAAAGACGACATAAATCTATTTTGTTTCTTTGAAGTTTCCTGATTAGTTGTTGTTGATTTTATCCTCTGAATTTTAAAATATTCTAGCACTATCGGCACATTGTAACCCTTAGAGTTTTTAATATTAATATTTTGAGATAGTTTATTAATATCTACTGGTTGATTAAAGTTAAGCTTTATTGGCCAATTAGGTCGAATTAAAATGGATTCTTTATCTTTTCGATCATCTATCTTTTGTCCATTAATATAGAGTAAATTTATCTTCTCTGTAAAAAATTCAGCTTTTCCTCCCTTTACCACCACATCATCTACGCCTATGAAATCTTTAACGATTACTTCATATTTTGAAGACAATTGAAATCGTGGCTGAGGTCTAAATTGTAAAACATTCGTTGATATCCATCTAAATTTTCCCTCGACAGAAGGCAAAATTTGTACCGGAAAAACTAAATTGGGATTATCCAGGTTGGTTAGTGGAACAACTGGCCTGTTAAAAACAAAAGTGATTTCTGAGTCAGGCAAAATATAATCTCCTCTTGGAAAAATATTAACCAGTTTGGGATCTTCTACCACCAAAAAATCAGCTCTTATATCCTCACCAGTCGGTAATGTTAAGTTTACTAAGTAGTAGCTATCAAGAGATAGTTTTTCGTGCGGTTTAAAAACGATAACATTCGAATTTTGACTCACAGCTTCAACACTTTTAACAAAAGATTTGGAAACTAACCACTCGCCCTTAATGGCTGGTTCAAATTTTATGTTTTTAATAGCATATTCATGACTAATTCCAGGAGGTAAAAAAACTTTAATTGGAGCTGATTGAGGAATCTTTTCTTTGACAAGACGAAATTCTTGAAAATTGGATGGAATAATAGCTTTTTCCTTAGATAAAAATCTGTAAGAAACTAGCGCTAAAATCACCAACAAAGAAATAACTAGCATCAGAGATGAAATGAGAAGTTGACGCTTAGACAATCTAAAACTAATTTTCATCTTCTAGTTTTTCTCTCTTTAAAACATGCTCCTTAAAACTTTCACTATAAATTATACCGCCCTTATGAGAAAAATAAAACCAAAAACTATTGGTTTTGGGGTAGATTGCAGCTAGTAAACTTTCCATACCGGGATTGGCGATAGGACGAGGTGGTAATCCCTTTTCCGAATATGACCTAAAACCCTCATCAAAAAGATAGGTAGCGTCAACCTCTAATCTCATGCCAGCTTCCAATCTTCTCCACAAAATGTCAGCTATTAATTTCTTATCGTACAAACTTTTAGCCTCCTTTTCTAAGATTGAAGCCATTACAACTACTTCATGAATACTCCTTCCGCTCTTCTCTATTTCTATTCTTAATTTTTGATTCAACTTCTTATCGAAATTGGACAGGAATTTTTTAATAACTGAAGTAGCTGATTCACCCTCATAAAAGTAATAGGTATCGGGGAAAAGATAGCCTTGAAGATCAACTTCTCGTGGCTTATCACTTAGAAAATCAAATTCATGGCTGTAGTCTTCTCTTACTGCCTCTATAAATTTTTCGTATTCTATCACGCCTTTGTGATCAAGTAGCAAGGCAATCTCTTTAACTCTAAATCCTTCTGGTATAGTTACCTTAAGTATCCTCTGATCAACATTTTCATTCAACAATTTCAGCAATACTAAAACACTAATGATAAGAACGCCTCCTAAAAATAAAATATAAAATCTATTCCTCACTAACAAAGGTGGCAACTATTTCCTTAAGCTCGTCTAAAGTAATTTTTGGAACTCTTTGTTGGGGAGAACCAATGATGTTTTCAGAACCACCCCAACCTTCATCCAATTTATTTAATTCCTCTAGTAAACCCCGAATATCCAGAGGAACATTACTGTCATAACGAGCAATCGTAAACTTAGGTGTGACTACTCCGTTTGGCCATTTAAATTGAGGATTATAGGCAATTACAACATTACCCTTTCCATAACCGATGTCAAAGGCTCTTGAATGTTGACTTGTAACAACTACTATTGTATTATTACCTTTCTTGATTTCAACCACTTCGGATGACCTTTTAGCCTCCTCCAGCTCCTTTTGATCTTGAGCATATAAATCTCCCACTTCTCTTTCATCAATTTGACCCGTTAATAACCTTTTCATAAAGTCAAGACTTTCAAGTAAAGGAGCTCGCTGAGAAACAATTTTATATCTGGCCACTGCGACTAATTTTTTAAGCCTTTCAAATTCTTCTTCAGAAACACCAAGCAAACTTGCTCCATCTTTGTTAAATACTCCTGGACCTTTTCTATCAGCTAAACCTATTGCTCTAACTAGAGTCTCATCAAATTTTCGCCCTTCTTTTCTTAGCATTAACACAGCAATTGCCCCGACTGAATCAGGATCAGGTTTTACCAAACCTATTTTGCCACTCGGTAAGGAACTAATATCGTAGTTTAGTGCTTGTTCTATAGCTGATGGCGAATCAGATGTATAACCCTCGCCATGATGATCAAGATTAGGACCTGTAAAACCAGCTGATGTTATTTCTATACCCAATACTACACCTTCATAATTAGGTGTTTTGGGATTAATCAGAACAATTTCCCATTCTGGTTTTTCCTTCGGTTTCGGTTGTTCAATCATTTCTTGAATCAAAGATTAATTTTTATCGACTAAACTCTATATTAGAAACTACCTTTTAGCGTGATTTTAATTAATGGTGGTTAATCTTCAATAAGGTGTAAATCTAATTTACTAGATGTAAAAATTTCTATCTATTCTGACATTTCAACTTTTTCCAGTGTTTCTTGTTCAACTACTGTTGCTTGACAGCGAACTGCCTCTCGACTAAAATCAAGCCAAATATTTTTCCTCGTTAAATTCCATTCAGTTAAAGCTATCACCCTAGCTTGCCTAAACTTTTGCCAAGCAGTCTTAATCATTTCCTGTCTCTGTTTTGGATCTTGGATTGCCCAAGCAGAGATAAGATCATTTTTTCTGTTTTCATAAGCTATTTTCATTTTGGAATGGTAGTTTTCCCAGCCATTTATAAGAGCATTCTCTCTTTTTTCAACAGCTAGTTTCATACAGGTAGAGCTTACGTTTTGATCTAAGTTTTCGGTTAATTTTGATAACACTTCGTCAGGGGACTTCATTTTCTTATTTCTTAGATATTCGGATCTCTTATTAATATAGTCACTTAATGCCTGACGAGTTCTTTCATCAAACACTCCGGTAGGAGGTAAGCCTTGTGATTTTTGAAACTTAATAATTCCCCTTTTCGTATGAAAACCATAAAATTCAGTCGTGGCTAGATTATCAGGCATAAACCCTAACTCTTTTAAAATTCTTTGGAGTTTTTTATTTTCTCCATGACGCATGCCGGGTTTAAGTATCACTTGAGGAACTTCGAGAGGTGTAACTGTTGCTTCTGACAAAGTCGGCACAGTTGTAGTTGTAGTTGTTTTAACTTCCTCGCCTAAAGTTGCCATAACTGCTAAAATAAGCAAAGATAAAATGGTGAAAATTTTTATTCTCATCACTTAAGGTGTATTGTTAGTTAACGACGACCTTAAGAAGTGGTTAATTATCGCTAATTTAATTTTAAAATTAAAATGGTTGCTTTTCACTGATAACTAGATAATTTTTTTCCTCTGAAGAATAAGGATAATTAAGCCAACAACAATAAACGAAATGGCATTAGCCATTGATTTTTGTTGATTAATTACTTTCTGCTCTTTTTCATATTGTAATTGTGTTTCTTGCTGTTTTTTCCATTCTTCTTCACTGATTGTTAGATCTAATGGCTTGGGCGCAGGATAGATAATTATCTTTTCTGCCTCCTTAAAAATAAATTTTTTTAAAAATATATTCAAGATAATAACCATACCAATAACTATTAGGATTAAAGCAATAAGTCTTACAGTATATAGATAAATATTTTTTACAAGCAAGCTTTTTTCTTCGCTACTACCCATTTAACTTCTACTTTTAGATTTGATTAATTCATTTAACTGAAAATCTCTTAAACAGAAGGAGCAATTCTTACCAGGTGAAGGTTCTATGCTAGAAAAATAAACTTCTTTTAAGTTTTCTAAAATCTCATCATAAACATCATAATTTAAATTTTCTTGAATAACTATTTCTCTTGTTTCTTTTTTCTCAAAATTTTCTCCAATCTTAATTTTAACGACATAAAACACACCCACCTCACTCACAACTTCGCTTTGCTTTCTCAAGAAATAACCGTAAATTTCTAGTTGTCTTTTATAACTCTCATAGACATAAAATTCTTCACTGAGGGTGGTTTTAAAATCAAGAGGAACTAAGGAGCCGTTTTTATCGATAAGCAAATCATCAATTTTTCCTGAATAAAAAATATTGTGCTTAGAGTTGTAAAATTCAAGATTTTTACTCCATTTCATCAA
>JANXBL010000016.1 GCA_025060575.1 Patescibacteria group bacterium
TTGGCTCTTGTTGTTATCTTAATTATTCCTCCTATTTTAAATATGATTAATCCTCAAATATTTAGAGGAGTAGATTTGGTGGTACCAAGGATGAAAATAAATATTCCAGATTTAGAGTACAATCCTGATATCCCTGGTAGTTTTCCTGGTGCAGGAACGCCTTTTGATAGATCTCGAGAGTTTGATCCCTTAACGACAAAACAAGGTTGTGCAATCCCCTGGAATCATAAGCATTGTGCTCCAAGAAAAATTTATCAAATAATAGGAAAGAGAATGACTGACGAGAGAGCAAAAAAGGAATTAGCAATAAAAATGTCTCTAATTTGTATGCATGAAAGTGGTGGCGACCCTAGCCTTGATTCCATAACGGACAAGTGTAAGAGCACTCAGGGAGAATATAAGAAAGGTCCAGCTTTTTCCTTTGGACTTTTTCAAATAAATTTAACTGTTAAAAATTTTTCCTACCGTCAAGGCGGACAAATTTACCAATGTAGGGGAAGTGAAATTTTTACAGCCATAAATTATGAATGCCAAATTAAAAATATTGAGCTCTATAAAAGATGTTCAAATATTTTGAAAAATCCCTTTTTTAACACTTATCTAGCTGTTTCAATTGCCCAAGGAGCTAATGGTTTAAACAACTGGTCAAAATGGGTTAATGGTGTTCATAAGTGTTTTGAGTTGCCAACTGGGTCAGAAGAATATAGAAAAATATACGATGAAGCATATAGACCAGGTGGGCAGCGTAATCCAGCAAGCAATTTACCAGTAATTAAAAACAGAGAATATCGATTACCGGACATAAAAAGATGATACCAAAAAATAATTTTAATAGTTTAATAAAATGAACTCTAATTACAAATCAGGCCATACAAGTTACCTATTTAAAAACTTTTAGCCTAACAGTTCTGGTAATTTTGCGCGTGGTTGGGTTCGAACCAACGACCTTCCGTATGTGAAACGGACGCTCTGCCACTGAGCTACACGCGCTATTTTTAATTACTTTAACTCAACCTTCGCACCAGCTTCCTCAAATTTTTTCTTAAGATCACTAGCTTTAGCGCTATCAATTTTTTCAGCAACTTTCTGCGGTGGATTATCTACCATATCTTTGGCATCTTTAAGAGAAATATTCGGATTTATTTCTCGAATTACCTTGATAACATTAATTTTATTTGCCCCTGAATCAACTAAAATAACATCAACTAGTCCAGAAGATTTTTCTTCCTCAACTGCTGGAGCCGAAGATGTCGGAGCTGACTGAAAAACAGGCATAGCTACCCCAAATTTATCCTCCAGTGATTTTACCAAATCATTAAGCTCGACGACGGTTAAATTAGAAATTTCTTCGATAATTTTTTGTATTTTATCAGTCATTATTTTTTAGAAGATTTAACTTGCGACAAAATAATAACCATCTTCTGCAAAGGAAATTTTAATGAAAAAACTAGATTGGATATTTGATGTTTGAGAATACCAGAAAGTTTTTGGATTAGCTCTTCCTTAGTAGGCAATTCTGATAATTGCCATACCTGTTCTGTAGTCAAGATTCTATCCATAAGATAACCACCAGCAATATCTAAGGTAATTCCTCCATTTTTTAAGAGCTTAAGAGAACGAAAAGCTGAAGCTGAATGATCAAATCCCCAGATTAAAGCGAAAGGAAATTTTAGCGCTTCATCGCTTAAAGGAAAATCAGGTTTGACTTTAAAAATTAGCGTCTTTTTAGCTACTTGAAAAATACACTCACTTTGTCTTAGAACTTCTCTAATTTTTCTCTGATCGTTCGTCTTTAACCCTTTAAGATTTACTACTATAATACTAGTTGCTTTGCTAAATTTGTCTCTTAAATCTCTTAGAATATTTTGCTTCTCTTCTTTGGTTTTCATTAACACCATTCAGCCCTCTCACCCATCTCGCCTCGAGAGGACTTTCTTTGCCTCTTTTCTTTGGCGACCTTAACAAAGGGTTATATCTAAAATTATAACATATTTCTCGCGAAAAGTTATCGTAAACCAACTATTCTAAGAATCTTAGCCAGATTTTGATTAGCTAAATAATTTGCTTTTTTGGCTCCTTTAGCAAATATTCTGTCTAAATAATCTTTAGAAATTTCTTTTTTTCTCTTCCTCGCTTTATTAAAGTAATTCATAAATGCTTCATAAACACTCTTTTTAAATTCAAGATAACCTAATCCTGAAAATTCTTTTTCAATTTCAATGAGTGTTTTGTTTGTTAAGTGTTTATAAATAATCATTAAGTTGCTAATCCCGGGTTTAATATCTGGCTTAAATTTTATTTCCGCTTCTGAGTCTGTTACCGCTTTCATAATTTTATCCCTAATCTCTCTATCTGAAGAAAAAATTTCAAGACAACCATCAGGATCAGACTTTGACATTTTCTTATCGGGATTGGTTAAGCTCATTATTTTTATCGTTTCTGAATGAAGATGTATCTCTGGAACTTTTAGTACTCTACCAAAACGCTGATTAAAGCGTCGAGCAAGTTCTCGAGTTAATTCTAGGTGTTGAAGTTGATCTTGACCAATAGGGACTAAATCCGCATTATATATTAAAATATCTGCCGCTTGTAATACTGGATACATAAAAATTCCACTACCAATACCTTCCTTTTTAAATTTTTCAGCTTGCTCTTTGAATTCATGCATCCTTTGAAGTTCACCAAAATAGCTTAGACAACCTAATACCCAGTAAAGATATAAATGAGCAGGTACATCTGATTGACGAAAAAGAATTGTTTTTTGAGGATCAATCCCCAAGGCAATAAGAGAAGCAGCCAATTCATAAGTCAAAGCTCTTAGCTTAGATGGTTGATAAGGAACCGTTTGAGCGTGAAGATCAGCAATCATTAATAACACACGATAATTATTCTGAAAATTGATTATTTCTTTGATTACACCTAAGTAATTTCCTAAATGAATTTGTCCTGAAGGTTTAATTCCCGTCAATATCGTTTTCATCTATCAAAGATTGAAAATGATAGCTATATGAATATGGTTCATCTTGAATTAATGGTAAGGTAATGACAATCTCTTGAGTTTCCTCTTCCTTTAGTGAAAATTTATTTTCACTTATTGCGATAAGATTATTTTCTTTATTGTAGACCAAAAAAATCAAACTAATATCTTGATAATTTTCAAAAGTGGGATTGAAAAGCGTTAATTTTATTTGCCAACGATTATTGATTTTAGATTTTCTAATATTATAAACTTTAATCTGAATTTCTTTTTTCTTTTCAATTTTTAGCCAATCATCTGGTGCTGGCTTAAAAACGCTCAATTGGATTTTACCGATTTCGAAATCAGGTAGATTTTTGTTTAACTCTATTAAGTATCGTTTTTCTTCTGGCCAGAGGCTTGTTTGTCTGAGGGTAGTGCTTGACCTTAGCTTTCCTTCTGAATCATAAATTAAAAATTGATACACTAATTTTTTTAAACCAAGTCTAAGATTAGGATTTTCTATAATACTAAAAATGTCAAATGTTTTATCAGGATAGATTAAAAATTTAGTTTCATATTCTTTAAGAGGAACGAATTTTCTCAACTCGCAAGGAGGACAAGAACCACCACAATCAACATCTTCTTCATCAAAATTTCTTTTGCCATCAAAACAAGATGAAGGAAGTGGCTTATAAATCAAATAAATCAAATAACTTAAGGCTCCAAAAAGAAATATTATAATTAACCAAAAGACAATTTTCCTTTTTGTTCTCCAATTCATTCAATAAAAACCTCCTCGCAGTACCTACTCTTGCGACCATTACGGCCACTACCATCGGCTCTGAACCGTTTCACCTGACTGTTCGGAATGTAAAGAGGTGGTCCCAGTTCAGATATGCAACCACGAGGAGGAGCATCTTTTAAAAGATGCACTGTTGAGATGACAAGAACAATTTCGGCTATTAGTACCTCTTGCCTCAACTCGTTACCGAGCTTACAGCAGAGGCCTATCAACCCAGTAGTCTGCTGGGAGCCTAATGAAGAGACCTTATCTTGAGGTGGGCTTCGCACTTAGATGCTTTCAGCGCTTATCCCGTGGGAGCATAGCTTTCCGGCGATGCTCTTGGCAGAACAACCGGCACACCAGAGGCTCCCCCAGCCCGGTCCTCTCGTACTAGGGCCAGCTCCTCTCAGGTCTCTACACGCTGACGGCAGATATGGACCGACCTGTCTCACGACGGTCTGAACCCAGCTAACGTACCCTTTTAACGGGCGAACAGCCCGACGCTTGGGACCTTGTTCAGCCCCGCGCTAGGGTGAGCCGACATCGAGGTGCCGAGCTGGGCCGTCGATGTGGACTCTCGGGCCCAACCAGCCTGTTATCCCTAGGGTAACTTTTATCCGTTGTCTCCGGCCTTTCTCTAAAGGGCCGTCGGGTCGCTAAGTCCGGCTTTCGCCTCTGCGCGGCTTGTCAGCCTTGCAGTCAAGCCAGCTTATGCCTTTGCACTTTCACTCTGGTTTCCATCCAGAGCAAGCTGACCTTTGAGCGCCTCCGTTACCTTTTAGGAGGCCACCGCCCCAGTGAAACTGGCTCTCACCCACTGTCTTCTGAGTTTTTCCCAGAATTAGACTTCAGCTTGTAGATGGTGGGTGTTCCATTGACGGCTCCATTCTGCCCTAAAGCAGAATTTCATCGCCTCCCCACTACGCTGTGCACCTACAAACCAAAGCCAATGGGTAAGTCCAGTAAAGCTCCTAGGGTCTTTCCGTCCCGCCGCCAGTACCCCGCATCTTCACGGGGATTGCATTTTCACCGAGCACCTCCTCGAGACAGTTCCCCAGTCGTTACGCCTTTCATGCGCTCCGGAACTTACCCGGAAAGGAATTGCGCTACCTTTGGACCCTCAGGGTTAGGGCCGACATTGACCGGTGCTTAGATCCGTGAGCCATTTTATCTTGAAGATAAAATGACCCCGAATCTTTAACATCCCGGCATTGGTCAGGCGTCACCCCCTATACTTCCTCTTACGAGTTGAGCAGGGAGCTGTGTTTTTGATAAACAGTCGCCAGGGAATCGTTCGCTGCGGCCAACCCTAGATTATCTTTCGATAATCCAGAATTGGCAGGGCTTATCCCGAAGTTACGCCCGCTTTTTTGCCGAGTTCCTTGAGGAGGCCTCACTCGTTCGCCTTAGGCTTCTCGCCTCGACCACCTGTGTCAGTTTTCCGGTACAGGTACCTTGTTCCTTAACCCTTAGAGGCTTTTCCTGGAAGGCTCTTCGAAGGAATTTTCCGATAATCGGAATTTTTTCTTTTGCGATGTTTATGATAAGGGGATTTTCCTCCTTATCACATCTAGAAAAGAAAAGGAGAAACCAATAACTCCCTCCTTCTTATTTCCTTCGTCCCCCCATCGGTGGAACAAGGTAGGGCTGGAATATTAACCAGCTGTCCATCGGCTTCGCCTTTCGGCTATACCTTAGGTCCTGCCTAACCCTTGGCTGATTTCCATTGCCAAGGAAACCTTGGTCTTTCGGCGTCCTGACATCTCATCAGGATTGTGGTTACTCATGCCGGCATTCTCTCTCCCTTACGCTCCAGCTCTTCTCGCGAATGAACCTTCAACGCGTAAGAGATGCTCGCCTACCAGTAGAAAATCAATTAAATGATTTTCTACTCTACGGCTTCGGTGTCTAGCTTAGCCCCGTTTATTTTTCGGCGCGGTTTTTCTCTGCTAGTGAGCTGTTACGCACTCTTTAAAGGATGGCTGCTTCTAAGCCAACCTCCTAGCTGTCAGAGAAAAACCACCTCCTTTTCCACTTAGCTAGAACTTAGGGACCTTAGCCGGTAGTCTGGGTTGTTTCCCTCTCGTCGCATGGAGCTTATCCCCCATGGACTAACTAGGGGGAACCTTTAACGGCATTCGGAGTTTAACGGACTAGCTGACCTTTCGGCCTTCACCAGTCCATTAGTGCTCTACCTCCGTTAAAGTATTAACCCCCGCTAGCCCTAAAGCTATTTCGGCGAGAACCAGCTATTCCCAGACGCGATAAGCTTTTCACTGCTACCCACAGCTCCTCCCATGGCTTTGCGACGCCAACGGGTTCGGACCTCCACCACGAGATTATCGTGGTTTCATCCTGGCCATGGGTAGATCGTCTGGCTTCGGGTCTCAGGCTAGCTACTCATAGCCCTTTTCAGACTACTCGGTTTCCCTTTGGCTTCGGCCTTGACTGGCCTTAACCTTGCAGCTAACCTGAACTCGCCGGCTCATTCTTCAATAGGCACGCTGTCACTCTTTCGAGCTCCAGCTCTTTGTCGGCTAAGAGTTTCAGGTTCTATTTCACCGGCCTCACCGGCCTACTTTTCACCTTTCCCTCGCGGTACTAGTTCACTATCGGTGAGATGAAGTATTTAGCCTTAGCAGAGAGTTCTGCTTTGTTCCCTCAAGATTTTCTTTTCTCGAGGTACTCTCACTACTCTAATTTTAATTAAATTAGAGTAGGGGAGTTGCTTTTTAAACTTATTTTCGCTTACGAGGCTCTCACTCTCTTTGGCTCTCCATTCCAGAAGATTCAGCTAATAAGTTTAAAAAGCAAAACTCCGGGCTGTTCCCTTTTCGCTCGCCGCTACTAAGGGAATAACCTAATTAGCTCCCAGCCACCTGCTAAGCAAATCAAGAGGCTGGAAGCTAATATTTTTTGGTTTCTTTTCCTCCGGTTACTGAGATGTTTCACTTCACCGGGTTCGCTCTCCTGCAAAAGCAGGAGTGCTGGAAGTTCTCTTCCAGCGGGTTACCCCATTCGGAGATCCAGGGGTCAACGGCTGCTCGGCGCCTCACCCTGGCTTATCGTAGCCTAGCCACGTCCTTCATCGCCTTCATCTCCCGAGGCATCCACTCTTAGCCTTAATAAAATTTGTTCTTGTCATCTCAACACTGCACCCTTCTAACTAAATTTAAGAGAGCAAACCTTACAACAATTGATAAACTTTACAACAATAATAAAGTTCTCCCTATCTAATCTTAATTAACTTTATTTTATACAGAAAGATAAATCTAGCTTTACGGGATAAATATCTATCGTTAAATTTAATTATATTCTAACTTAATATTTTTGTCAAGAGAAAATTTACGATCTAAGATGCCTTTTTATTGATTCCAAAATTTCTCTAGCAGTTTCTTGACCACCTAAACCAAAAGCTAATCCACCAGCTAATGCTAAGAACATTACAATGCCCATTGTCAAAATATTAACCAGATCAGGAGCAACTTGCCATTGATTAAGAGCACCTAATAGAGCCAAGATTATTATTGCCCATTTAACTACTGAAGCAACTGCATTGGCACTCTTCTTTTCCAATCCTCTGAAAAAACCAATTAATAATCTTCTGACCAAATCACCAAAAATGAAACCAGCTAACAAAATTAGACCACCAGAAATTGCCCGCGGCAAAAACCTAACAACCTCATTAATAAAATTGTTAACGTTCTGAAAACCAATCACATCAAAGCTAGTCATGAGGAAAATGATCAATACAAACCAGTAGACAACATCCGCTAAAACTTTGTCTAATTGATTTTCCCAATTAAAATTTTCGACTTCCAGATATTTATCAAGGTTAGATCTTTTTATCCATTCAGAAATCTTTATTTGTTCCAAAATAGTTCTCACAAACCATCTTAATACCGAAGCAACAACGAAACCTAAGAGAAAAACAATTATAGCGACAAACAGATTAACCAAAAAATCTAAAGCTGCTGGTACCAAGTTATTGAAATAACTACTTAAAGCATCGACTAAAGATGGTGATTGTTGAGGATACATTTAATTGTTATAATAAAGTGATAGTTTAATTCCGACCTCAATAAGCCTATCCTATATAAAATTATAAACCTAATAATATTTTTAAGCAAAAATTTTGTTTAATAGATTGTGGAAAATTTATCTTGACTTAAAATTATTTTTAGAGTAAAATTTTCATATTATTACAGAGATGTTTATCGTTAATTTGACATCAAATATTATTAAGTTCCCTAGAGAAGGGGGCTCTTTTTGTGGTTAACGAAAATAAATTAAAGATAAAAGCTAAAACCGAAAAGAGCCCCCACAAAAAGGGGGCTTCTTAAATTTAAGTTTGTAAACAATGTTAAACAATACTCTTGAAGCAAATAGTCTTAAAAAAATCTTAGAAATGAAAGTTGAAATAGAGGATGTTCTAAGTCTCAAAAACATTCCTCCAGAAGAACTAAAGACTTACCTCGGAGCTATCAAAATCATTGAAGAAATATTTAACAAAATAGACTATAAAACAATTCAGTCTCTTGATAAAAATGATCTCAAAAGATGGTCTCTCGTTTTCATCTTCGTTCATGATATTTTTCATGGAATAAACAATCTCTCAAATTATACTCTCGCAAAGACAGAAATCAATTCAACTCTTCCCGCTTTCCAACTTCTTAAAAATTTAGTTGGCATCAACGATTATCAAAAATTTATTTATGCTTATTTTTCCCTTTCAGCAAGCTCACTCAAAATTAACCATCAGCTAGAAAATTTAATCAGTGAAAAAATCATCCTGGGAGAATTTCATTCAATCGGAGGTTTTGATATTACTCGCTGGGGTATAAAGTTAAAAGAGGATCTTTTCGATTATGCTCTCCAATCCATAAACAAAAAATTTGAAAATGATAAGTACTCTTCCTTGATAAAAAGATATAGCAATTTTAGCTTAGATTTTATCTATTAGAGCTTAAACCACACAATAAAGCTTAATAAAAGTATCAAGAAAATAGCCATCAATAAAATATAGACGTTATTTCTATCTGTTCCTATTTTTTGATTATTTATTTTTGTTGTGGTTACTCCTCTCTCAAAAGGCCTATTAAATTTAGGCACCAAAGAATTAAATTCTTTTTCTTCTCTGTCAATACCAACAAAAACGTTCTTCTGGCCAGGTGTTGGCCGAGTAAATTGCCATTTGCCTTCTTCGTTGCGAGCAAAACTCATTCCAACTGGTGCCTTACCTTCATAGTTGATTTGAAAGATTTTTTGATCTTGCCATGTTAAAATTATCTCTTCTCCAGAATTTCTAATAGCAATTTTGCTCCAGATAACTTTATATTCTTGAGGAAATATTATACCCGATAGGGAAATTTTCCTATCATTTATTACCAATTTAAACTCATCTAAGTTAACTTTATCTGATCCTGGATTATAAATTTCCACAAATTCTTTACCTCTATCATTCGCTTCTGGATTAGGTAAGAATTCAGTAATTATTAGTGAAGGAGGGGTGGTATTTTGTCGTTGATCTTCCTCTATACTCGCATTGAAGCTACTTTTACTTTCCTGAAAAGATGATTCTGTGGTAGTCACAGTAAATTTTTCCTCTTTTTCTAGTGGTGCTAAATTTTGAGAATTTTGAGAAATCTGATTAGGATATATCCCTGGTGAAGGTATGCTCTCTTGCCATCCCTTATCTGTTAACACCAGCGAAAGTCCATTACCATTAGCACCATACTTAGAACTATACTTGGCAAGAGCCATTAATTTTTGATTGTTATCTAAAATTTTTATTTCTCCGCTTTCATTTTTAAGATTAAAATTAGCTTCCAAAATTTTTAGATGGGAATTGCCAAACACTCCTTGATCTTGAACAATTAAAAAAACTTCACCTGGTAAGATGGTCATATTATTTTTAAACAGATGATTATTACCGTCGTTGATTCTCCACCCACTTCTACCACCAATGATCGATAAAGAAGAAGTAGAATTATTAATTACCTCAATCCATTCTCTGTCTTTATCAGAACCATCTGGATTATACATAATTTCAGTTATTAGCAATTCTTGACCGAAAACCAAATTCAAACTAATAAAAACTAATAATAAAATTTTTCTCATTAGAATCTAATATCAAAGATATTATCTATACTTAAAAATCCCGGTCCAACAACGAGATAAACGCTTGCCAAAGCTAATCTGAGAAGGTTCTCTTGAAATATCTGTTTAGAAAATATCTTGCTATATATAAGCCAGAAGAATTCATGGACAATAAGAACAATAAAAGCAAAAGATGAGTAATAACCTAAAAAAATACTTATTGCTAAAATTAAGTATAGGTATCTAATTTTATTCTTACTGCTATTAAAATCCTTGATGAGGGAAAGAGCAAGAACGAGTCGACCAAAAAACAATCCCAAAAAGTCAAGTAACAAAAAACTTTGAATCATGGAAGAGATATATTTTCATGCTATAACGACTAATTTTGAACCACCTAATAAAAAGGTTATTTCTCTTTATAAAAAATATAAATCATTTAGAAAAATTTTTGAAATCCTAGAGAAAGAATTTAGACTAAAAAAGGATTGGGTAAAAGAATACCAGGAATTACAGAAAAATAATATTCATATCATAATCAGAAAAAATCTACCCTCTAATCTTAAGGCAGTGAGAGAGCCTATTTTAGGCTTATACTATTACGGCAATTTGTATTCTGACGAAAAATTAACCATTGCCATTGTTGGCACTCGTAAACCATCTGAACTAGGCAAAAAAATTAGTTATCAATTTTCACAAGAATTAAGTAAAATTGGTATAACAATAGTTAGCGGTTTAGCTTACGGTATAGATCAGCAAGCTCACGAAGGTGCTTTAAGTTTAGGCAAGAGAAATATTGCTGTAATTGGTTGCGGTCTAAAAACTATTCTTCGCGATTCCAGGGCTAAACTTATTGAAAAAATAATTAATAATAATGGTTTGGTAATTTCGGAATATTTTCCCGAGGCTGGTTCCCAACCTCATCATTTTCCTTTAAGAAACAGAATAATTGCTGGTTTAAGTGATGGGATTTTGATAATTGAAGCACCGATAGACTCGGGAGCACTGATTACTGCTCGCTATGGACTTCTCTTTAACAAAGAAATATTTGTTATCCCTAGTGACATTTACAATAAAAATTATCTTGGAAGCTTGAGACTAATACAAGAAGGGGCTAATTTAGTTATCGAACCAGAAGACATTTTGCGTCATTTTGATTTTAAAATACCTCAAAAAATAAGGAATCTTTCACTTTCTTCTAAAGAAAACGAGATAATTAAAAGCATAGAAGTTGGTAATCTTACCATATCAGAAATTTCCCAATCAACTAACCTGCCTATTAATGAAGTTCTCTCATTAATTTCACATCTTGAAATCAAAGGTTTAGTTTTTGAGGAAAATGGTAAATTTTATCTAAGCCAATGACATTGTTAATTGTCGAATCACCTACCAAAGCAAGAACAATTCGTAAATTTCTAAGAAATTTTTATATCATTGCTACTTATGGTCACCTGTTTGATTTGCCTGCTAAAGAATTTGGTCTCTATTTAGAAAATAATAGAATTAAAGCGAAATATTTACCACTAAAAGGTAAGGCAAAAATAATATCTAAGATAAAAACATTAGCTAGCAAAAACAGGGAAGTTCTGATTGCCTCAGATCCTGATAGAGAAGGAGAAATGATAGCATTTGAAGTTAAAATGATTCTTAATTCTGCTGATCACGAAAAAATAAAAAGAATAAGTGTTAACGAAATAACTCTTGATGCTTTTAAAAAGGCACTAAAAGAAAAAGATGATATTAATCACAATTTGGTAAACGCTCAAAAAGGAAGAAGATTTCTGGATAGAATTTTTGGTTACAAAATTTCACCTCACCTTTGGTCATTTGAAAAAGGTTTATCTGCTGGCCGGGTCCAATCAGCCACCTTAAAAATAATCGTTGACAGAGAAAGGGAAATTGAGAATTTTAAAAATGAAGAATATTATCATCTATATCTCGAAATAAAAGATTTTCCTCTGAAAGTTGCCTTGGTAAACAACAAAAATCAGCCTATGAATATAAAAAATGAGCATCTCCAGCAGGTGGAATCTGATATCAGAAGAATAAAAGAGGTCTTTTTGAAAGAAACAATCACCGAAGATAAGAAAATTTACCCACCATTGCCTCTCGATACCGAAAATTTACAAAGATTTGCCTTTCAATATTTGAAATTTTCTCCTAAAAAAACAATGTTTATTGCTCAAAAATTATTTGAATTTGGATTGATAACTTACCATCGAACACAAAGTCATTTTATAAATAAAAATTTTTCGCTCCAACTAAAGAATTTGATCGCCAAAAAATATGGCTCAGAGTACGCTCATCAGCCAAGATTAAAAAAAGAAAAATATAGTTTTGAAGCCCATGAAGCAATTAGACCAACAAAATTGTCCAAACCCAAGATTGAAGGCGAGATGCTTAAAGTGTGGGAATTGATTTTGCTCTTTACCATTGCTAGCCATTTTAAACCAGCTCAATATCGAGAAACAAAATTTGTATTTCAGAATAAAAATTACAAGTTTTTGTCAATCAACAAAGAACTACTTTTTTATGGTTTTGGCAAGGTTATGCCTTTAGGAGGAAAATTCTCAAAAACTCCTATAGCTTCGGTAAATGGTAAATATGAAGTTCTTAAGTATGAATTTAAAAGAATAGAAACAAAACCTCCATTAAGATTTACTGAAAGTAGTCTGATAAAAAAGTTAAAAGAATTAGGAATTGGCAGGCCATCAACCTATGTAACAACAATTGAAACTCTTAAAAAAAGAAAATATATTGTCTTAGAAAAAAATTTTATTAAACCTACCGAATTGGGCAAAAAAATTAATAGCTATCTAGAAGAAAATTTTTCTGACTTAGTTGACACTAAATTCACCGCCCAAATGGAAGATAGCTTAGATAAAATTGCTAAAAATCTATTAGAATATGAAAAATTTGTTATTGATTTTTGGAAAAGATTAGATAAAAAATTAATGCTTTTGTCTCAATTGTCTAAATAATTTTTTGAAAGCGAGATTAATAGCCTCAATTAAATTTTTACCTGCACCCTTAGCAATGAATAAAGAGCGTCTTGAAATATCAATTATTAACTTAATCCTATATGGTCCTTCTTTTGATTTTATCTCTTTGCTCTTGGATAGATCAACTTCCATCAAAATATCGCTATGCTCCTCTAAAGTTTTATCTAGCTTCTCAGACTTTCTCTTAATAAAATCAAAAATACCCCTTGATGGCTTTAAGTTTTTTAAATAATAAATAATTTTCATTGTGCGCGGGATGGGACTCGAACCCATACAGGAAATAATTCCCACAGCCCCCTCAAGGCTGCGCGTCTACCAATTCCGCCACCCGCGCCATCTAGTTAAAATTTAATTATAAGACACTTTATATCTAGTTAAAATTTAATTATAAGACACTTTATATAAATTATTTCCCAACCCCCTCACCTCCTCATCTTCCATATCAATATTATCTGTTCTCTAGGTGCTAGATAAGGAATAG
>JANXBL010000017.1 GCA_025060575.1 Patescibacteria group bacterium
TTTCTCCCTTTTCTGCTTCAGCTCCAGAAATTTTTAAAGCTCTTATAAGAAGCACTAAGTTTTCACAAAAATTTTCCACTTCATCAGCAGAATTAAAGTCTGGCTCGGTTACTATTTCTACCAGGGGGACGCCAGACCTATTAAAATTCACCAAACTATAATTTTTCATATGAATATTGCTAGCGGTATCCTCTTCTAGGTGCAGTCTCCTGATCCTAATATTTTTATTTCTTTCCTCATTGACTACTAATGCTTGACCATCAATAGCTAATGGCAAATCATACTGAGAGATTTGATAGTTTTTTGGAAGATCAGGATAGAAGTAGTGTTTTCTAGCGAAAAAACTTTTTTGGTTTATTTTCATCTTTAAAGATTTTGCTAAAGAACAAGCAAAGATAACTGCTTGTTTATTTAGCACTGGCAAAACGCCTGGTTGACCAGTGCACACAGGACAAATATTTAAATTAGGCGTTTTCTCGTCGGAATTATTAAGGCAATTACAGAAAAGTTTAGTTTTTGTCTTTAGCTCTAAATGAATCTCTAAACCAATTTTAGCCACTAAATCACTAACCATTAAAATAAATTATAAACTATGATAAACTTTAATTAAAGTTATTTTCTAAAAAAAATTAATGATTATTACATGCTAAAGGAAGGAATACCTTATCCTCATCCCGAAAAAGATTATGGTTCTCAACCTATAAGTGGTCCGTATCAACAACATTTTACTGAACTTACTCTACTATCAAAAGGATTTAGACATTTAAGAAACTTTTCTTCGCTTATCGCATCATTAAAAAAGCTAGAAGAACAAAAATACTCTGCCATAGAAACTTTATCTGATGATCAAATCCCAGAATCTGATCCTGAAAATATCTTAGAAGAAATTAAAAAGCTCATAGAAGACAATTCTTCATTGAAAAATCGTCTCGATGAATTTTTATCAAAAATAGAGGAAAGCATATCTTTGATTAGAAACGAAGACAATCTTAAAAAGATAGATACTATTTTAGTAACTCAAATAGAAGAGGCTATATCTGCTATAAATAGTATCGTCATAAGAAACATAGAAAATAATCAAAATATTCATAAGCTTTCCAAAATTTTTGATTTAATAATTACTAGCGATGATTATGCTAGATATTTTGACGATGAATATCTAAAAAGTCTCGAAATAGATTTAATAACTAAGGAAGATAAATTGAGAAAACTAAAAAAAACAAGATTTTCATTGACTGGTAGATTTTTAAGTACTTTAAGGATGAAAAGTATGACAACTGTTGAAGAACAAATCAAGACTTTAGAAGAAGAAATCAGAATTCTAAGAGACGAAATCCTAAAGGTGAGAAGAATAAGAAAAATAAAAGAGACAGCTGAATATCTAAAATATAGGATAGTAGATGTCCTAGCTGATTCTATTTTTATCCTAAATGTTCGTTTGGAATCTCTAAAAGAAATTTATTTGAATGTATTTAGAGAAAGATTAAAGATAATCTTGGATGAATCTTATTTGCCCTTAGGTGAAAATATTGATGAACAAAATTTACGTTCAGTTTTAAATGATTTTATTCATGAAAAATTGAAAATGGCAATAAAGTTAAAAGGATTTTCAGATCAAGATCAAGATACAATTCCAATAAGAGATCGAGACAGATTAAAAATACCGTTCGATGAAGATGTTCAAGAACTTATTGATTTAATTATGTTTGGTAACTATTCAAATATTGATATATATGATAAATTCAGAAAAGCTACCAAAGGGAATGAAGTTTTAATGACAGAACTATATTCATGGCTAAGATATCGGAGATTAACTTGTAAAGATTTATTTAGAATATATTCAGGAATTATCAACCAACCAGAAGAATTTATAGCTTATCTTAAGATAATTAATAAATGTCGTCATTTATTAGATGAATCAACATCTTTATCTGAGCATTTATATTTGAGTTTTTACGAGGAAGAAGAAAAACTAAGAGAGAAGGAAGAATTTTTCCTTATTGAATTTAAGTTTTCATTATTTAGATTTTTTTTAAAAAGATATTTAGATACTCAGAATGATAACAGACTATCAAAAAACCTAGAAAGAATAAATCAAGCTTTAGGGAAGCTAACGCTAGATAATATTCTCTTACATTCTAAAGCGAATAGCGACATTGGTCATATTTTAATGACGGAACTTCTAGATTTACCAAATGTTGACTCTTTACCATTTATGATTTTAAATATTTTTCGTCAATCTAGCATTGATTTTTTCGGCAACAATGATTATAGCAGATTTCTAAGAGAAAAATTTAAAAACTTTATTCTCGAAATAAAGGAAAAGTACGGTGATTATTTAGAAAAATTAAATATTCCTGGTTTATTGGAAGCTTGTTCAATTATTACTGAAAATGTTGATGAAACTATAAGTGATCCTCAAGCAATAACTTTAAGATTAGAAACTTTGAAAATGTGTAAAGCTTTGATGGAAAAATATAAGGATGATTATTTAATTAGAGATTTTATTATCGAAACAATTTTTGAAATAAGAGAAAAAGAACAGATAGAACTTTTGCTGGAAATACTTGCCAGCACAGAAAACATAAATGAAATATATAAAATATCAAAATTTTTAATCAGAGCAATAACCTATGGCTCTATGGACATTAATTTTTTAATCAAACTTGGCACTCTTTTTAATGATGACTCAGTGAATGAAAAAAAAATAATTTTCAAGCAGATTTTTGATGAATATTTGATGAAAATTATTACTCATCAAAGAGAAAACCTATCTTTTCTCAAAATAGTTTATGATATTCAAGACGAAACAAGTTTTCAAAGATTTCTTTATTTACTAGAAGCACTAGTAAAATTCATTTCTCATTATCATCTTGATATTTCAAGAGTTAATTTAGGCGATAGAATAAAAAAATTTACTATAGAATTTGGAGAAAAACTATTCTTATTATACTTTACCGATGAATTATCTCGACAAGAGTTTTTAGGCGGGGCTATTGCCGGTTATCTTATGTCGGGCGAAATTTATATAGAAAAAGTATTTTTACCTATCATAGAAAAAATACCTCAATTAATCGATGACCCTGAATTGTTTTTCAACTTAACACTTAGATTAAGAGAAGAGATAGAAAAAATACCTTTAGAAAGTTTAGATGAACTTGGAGTATTTATAGTCGCTTTAAGAAAAAATGATCCGGTTGAATTAGCAAATATATTTAGCTCACTGAAAGATAACAACATAAGAATTCTTTGCTTAAAAATACTCGAAAATCTTCATATAACCACGGTAATAAAAACTTTAATAGAAATTTTAATATCACAAATCATAACCGAAGAAGAAATAGAATATATTGTTTTTGCGCTTGGTAAAAGACTTAATTTTTTATCTCAGCAAGAAGCTATTGATATTTTACTAGAGACTATAAGAACGAGAATAATTCAAGATGATAGAAGAGAGATCATATTTAAAATTGCCAGAGACTATTCTAGAATTTCTTTATTATTTAATCCAGAAATAAACGATGTTCTAACCTTTCTAAAAACGATTTTTTATTCAGAAGATGAAGATACTTGGCAAAAATTTATGAAGTTGATGGATATTTTTAAATCATATGTTGATTCTCGCCAAGCTAATTATCTTGATCGATTAACATCAGTATCTATAGAAAAAATTCTGGTTTTGATTAAAAAATATGGAGAAAAATTATTATCAATAGATTTCGAAGATGAAAAATCACAGCAAGAAATTTTAGGACTAGCTATACATATATATTTAAATTTTGGAGAAAATTGGTTGACAACAAGATTTTTACCTTTAATAGAAAAAATTCCTGAATTAAAGCAGGATCATGATTTATTATCAGATCTAATTACAAAATTTTGGGAACAATTAGAAAGAATTCCGCCGGAAAAATGGAGAAATTACATTCATTTCTATATAAAGCTTCAACAATCCCCTTCACAAGAAGTTCAAAGATTACTCGATACTTTAATAGTTGACATTCTGGAGTCTTCTGACCCAGAAAAAACTTATGAAAGGATAATCGCTGTTTTTGAAAGTAATAATCTACCTCTACTTGCCAAGATATATCTTATTTTTGCTACTCTTCATCCTAGTCAAGTTTTAGAATCCAAAATTCAACATCATAGATTCTTAAAGGAAACGGAAAGTTATCTAAAGAGAAGATACATACTTTATCGAGATCTACTACGAGTTCATATTGATTCAGCCAATCCCTCATTAAGGGAGTATCTCGAAGTTTTGATAAGCGGTCAAGATATTTTAAGCAAGGCCGAAGAAGTAGGATTTGAAAATTTGGCAGATGAAGAAAGGATAAAACTTAAGTATTTTTTCATCCGCCTTGAAGCTCTTTATATTAATTCTTATCTCGGACGTTCACACGGAGCTAGTGTTGAAATAAAAGATCTAGATCTAACTGAGTCTTATGAAAGGCTGAAGAAAAATTTAAGAGTTAAAGAAGGAGAAAGTGTTATAGGAAGAATTGAAAGAATGTTTTTAAAACCTCTGGGATATGAATCGATACAGGATGTTTTAAATAGAATGAAAACAAGTATTGAAACAGCTCATCAAAGAAATCTTGAGCTGTATCAAAGATCGACAGATGGTCATATTTATGTTACACCAGGCACAATCTTTAAGGGAACAAGCAGTGACTATCTTGAAGCCCATCTTGAAAATGGACTAGTCGCTAAAGAATTTTTAGGAGCTTACTTTCCGGGTTCTGATGCTACTCCCTTAGATACCGATGCTGCTAGAGTGATGGACTTGAATGAAAAGGGCAAGATAACCGTTTTTCAAGCCTTACAAAGATACGCAGTAAAAGAATATGGAGATATTATTATAGCTATTAAAGATCGTGGCCAATGGCAAGATACTTCTAAAAGTACAGAGGGTTATAGCTTGGATAAGTATGAATTATTTATTACTGGTAGAACGAGCGAAAGACATATTGGCATTAGAACTGGTATTGCTTCAACAGAAATAGACTTTATTATTGTCACTGACAATTTGTTAAATGATTTTAAGAAATTAGAAAACATATTTTATCTAGTTGCAAGAAGTGGTTTTTATATTCCAATAGTTGACGAAAGTGGAAAAATAATTTTTACTCCTGAAATGTACGAAGAGTATAGAAAAACATTTGAAGGATTAACAAGATACTATGCTCCTCCGATGGAAGTTAAAGATTTAGAGGATACCGAAATAACAATAGGAAGAGAAAAAATTAAAGTTTCGGGAGAGAGAATTAAAAAATTGATCGATAAGGAATTAGATGAAGCTAAAAATGATAGGGATGTTCTAAGAGAAATAAATTCAGCAATAGAAAATGAAATTGATGATGCCCTCAGAGATTTTGGCAGTTATCTGCGTCATCCTGAAAGCACTGAATTTAAAGGAGCAGATCTGTTAAATACTGGTTCTACAGGAAGAATGACTAATTTACCAGGCGATTATGATTTTGACTTCATTTTAAGAGTCGATCCTGAGTTAGGAAGTAGATTGGGTGAAGTAGCCGGAAAAATTATAGAAAGATTCTCGTTTGAAAAAGATAACAGTCATTCTCCTAAGAATAATTTTTATCAAGTGCAATTAAAGGGAGTAAAAGGAATAAAAACCTCCGAAGGCAAAATAAAAAGCTGGAAAGAAATATTTGGAACAGAAGAAGCGCCAGAGAGTTTAGATATTGATATTGGTATTACGCCCAAATCAACTCTAATTATTTTTGGTTCACATGACGCTGTGATAGAAAAATTAAACTCAATTAGCAGTGAGGACAAAAGAAATTTGGTAATTGGTAACATTCTTTTAGCCAAGAGAATTCTTAAACAATATAATGCTTATGAAAGAGTATCTCATGGTGGTTTTGGTGGCATAGGGACTGAAAATTGGATCTTATTAAATGGAGGAAATTTTATTGAAGCATGCCGCACTTTCTTGGAATCTGCTATCGATGAAGAAGGAAATATAAGAAGTTTTGACGAATTTAAAAAAAGGTATAAAATCCTTAATCCAGGAACTAATTTACGTCACATGAATCATGACAACTATATCGAAAATATGAGAGCGGAGGGGTATCAATCAATGGTTAGAGGTTTAATTAACTTTCTAAGAGAAAATAGTATGTAAAGGATATATTAGAATTAAAATATGATAAAATTTTATTAAGATGCCAGGAGAATTAGGAAAAGGAGAAAGTGCTTTTTTAAAAAAGTATCAAGAAGTTCATGGCTTAAGTCCTGAAGAATCAAAGCAACTCCCTCACCCTGAAAAAGGAAAAAAGATAAAGGAAACGATTGAAGAGATCAAGAAAGAAATAGAAAATTTACCTCAAGTAACAAGAGAAATATCTTTTCATCCTACTATGCCCGCTACTCAAATAACTAACACTCTTGCTCAAGCTATTCAAATTGCGATCAACGATGGTGTTGACAAAGGTATATCATTTGTATATCAAACAAATAACCCCTATCTTATTGACGCTTTTCATGATATTCTTATCAGTCATTTTATACATTTAATTTCAGAATGAAAAGCAATGTGATATATTTTTTTCTCGGTGTAGCAACTGCTCTAGGTCTATTAATAATTTTATTAACTGTTTTTTTTATCAAAAAAATAAAGGAAAAAAAGAAAATTAATCTTTCTCTCAAGTATATTTTAGCTTTAATTGAAATACCAAAATATCATCAAAGTCAAGCTCAAGCTCAACAGGATCCCCGACTAAGAATTATTGAAGAACTCACGGTTTTTGAAAATTTTCTAGCAAATATTGCCAAACTTAAACACCCTATAATTTTTGAAATAGCTACCCCCCACTATGGCGAAGAGATCTTTTTTTATGCTGCCATCCCCAAAAGTGATTTGGAGTTTTTTAGAAAGGCGGTTGCTGGCTTTTGGTTAGGAAGCGAAGTTTCAATAGTAAAGGAAGATTATAATGTTTTCAACCCTAGTGGTGTTTCGTTAGGATCAGTTGTTAGTCTTAAAGCTCATAATTACTTACCTATTAAAACCTATAAACATATTGCTATAGCTAATGTTGACCCCTTAGATTCTTTTTTATCCGCTTTTACTAAATTAAGCAAAGAAGGCGAAGGATTAGCTTATCAAATAATTCTTTCTCCAGTTTCTTCTTCAGAAAATAAAAAAATCTTTGACATTGTAAAAAATTTAAGAGAAGGTAAAAAAATGAGTGAAGCATTTGAAAGCAAGTTTCAAAAGATTTTTAGAGAAACAACTAGCTCACTTGCCGATACTTTTCAATCTAAACCTGAAGAAAAAAAAGCAAAAGAACAAGAGGAAAAAGCCAAGCCAAAACCACTTGAAGAAACAGCCATTAAAAACCTCGAAGAGAAAGCATCAAAACCTCTTTTTCGAACTAATATTCGCCTAGTTATTTCTGCTAACGATCAAATAAATGCTGATAAAATACTATCATCTATTGAATCGTCATTTAATCAATTTGTTAATCCTGGTTTTAATGAATTTGTGATTCAACGATTAAAGAAAAATCAGCTAAAAAAGTTTTTCTATGAGTTTGCCTTTAGAATTTTTAATAAAAAAAATTCAATTTTACTAAACAGTGAAGAAATTGCTTCCATCTTTCACTTCCCTATTTCTTATACCAAAAATCCGTTAGTTCATTGGTTAATCTCTAAATCAGCACCCCCACCGCCAGACTTACCAACTGAAGGATTGATATTGGGGGAAAATATCTATCAGGGCCATAAGACAACGGTTAAAATATTGAGAAATGATCGAAGAAGACATCTTTACACCATCGGTCAAACCGGTACTGGTAAAACAACTCTTCTGAAAAATATGGTTCAACAAGACTTAGCTAATGGTGAAGGAATATGTTTTATCGATCCTCATGGCGATGTGGCTCAAGAAATTCTAGGTCTTATTCCCAAAGAAAGAGTAGACGATCTAATATACTTTAATCCAGGTGATCCTCGTAGACCGATTGCTCTTAACATCTTAGAATACGATAAAAATCGTCCCGAGGATAAAACATTTATTATCAATACTCTTATCGAGATTATTGATAAACTCTATAATCTTCAGGTAACAGGTGGTCCAATGTTTGAACAATATTTAAGAAATGCTCTCCTGTTGATAATGGATAATCCTGACTGGGGCTATACTTTACTTGATGTTTCAAGAGTTTTTGTTAATGAGGATTTCAGAGAAAATTTGCTCGATCGGTGCTCCAATCCTCCCGTAGTTGAATTTTGGCGTCAACAAGTAACAAGAGTAGGTGGTGAGTTGTCTTTAGATAATATGATTACTTGGATCACTTCAAAGCTTAATCCTTTTATAACTAATGATTTCGTGAGACCAATTATTGCTCAACCTAAATCTGGAATTAACTTTAGACAGATTATGGATAGGGGCAACATCCTTGTTGTTAATCTTTCCAAGGGAAGATTAGGTGAAACAAGTGCTTACCTTTTAGGCATGATTTTGGTAACTAAAATTTTATTAGCTGCTTTTTCCAGAGGAGATATTCCAGAAGAGGAAAGAAAAGATTTTTATCTATATATTGATGAATTTCAAAATTTTGCTTTCAAAGGAATCGCTAGTATTCTATCAGAGGCGAGAAAATATCGTCTATCAATGATTCTTGCCCATCAATATGTTAAGCAGTTGACGGAAGAAATTTCTTCAGCTGTTTTCGGTAATGTAGGAAGTATGATTGTTTTTAGAATAGGTGTTGAGGATGCTGAGATTTTTGAACGTCAATTTTCTCCTGTTTTTAATAAGTATGATCTTCTAAATATACCAAATTATAATGCTTATATTAAGCTCCTGATTAATGGTCGTATCTCAGAAGCATTTAATATTCGAACCTTACCTCCTTCTCCAGTAAACAAGCAACTTATTAACCAAATGATGGAACTCTCAATGTTAAAATATGGTCGAGATAGAGAAGAAATAGAAAAAGAAATAAAAGAAAAATATGCTAGACCTTTTTAATATCATTATTGGAATAGCTCTGGTGATTATTTTCTATTTTCTTTGGAATTTAAATAAAAAATTAGAACCTAAAAACCATCAACCAGAAAATAACTTTTTAGATTTATCAAATAAAATAATCGAGGGTTTTAACCACTTACGCCAAGAACTTCTCCACAGTCTCCAGATAACAATTCAAAAACAGGAAAGATTTGTTGAATCGAGTTCTAAACTAGAAGAATTATCAAGAGCTTTAGAATCGAGCGCTATTGAAATAAAAACATTTAAAGAAATACTAGCCGGACCTAAAAACAGAGGTCAATTTGGAGAGATAATGTTGGAAGAAATTATAAAAACTCTCCCCTACTCATTTTATGAAAAACAATATCAGCTTGGCACAGAACGAGTTGACTATGTACTAAAATTAAATGATGTTATTATTCCGATTGATGCCAAATTCCCAATTCAAAATTTTCAAAACTTATTTAATTCATCACAAGAAAAAGACATAATTCAAATTAAAAGAGAATTAATTAGAAATTTAAAATATAAGATCGACGATATTTCAAAAAAATATATCTTGCCCTCAAAAGGTACAGTCGAATTTGCTATTATGTATCTTGCTAATGAAAGTTTATATTATGAACTATTGAGCGACAAAGATTTTCAAGAAGTTTGGGATTTTGCTAGAGAAAAAGCTGTATTTATTTCCTCGCCTAAGAATTTTGAGTTTGTGTGTTCTTCTCTCTTATTAGTACTTAGAAAACAAGAATTGAGTAAAAATATTCAACAAATTATATCCCAACTTAGTCAATTAGAAAAGGACTTGTTTGAATTGGAGTCTAAACTAAAAACCTCGCAAACCCAATTAAATAACAGCTTTAGAAATCTTGAAGATCTTTCTAAAACCTTAAACAGATTCATCACTAATTTTAAATTTTTAACCAAAATAGACAGAGCAGAAATAGAAATAGAAAGGGCTAAAGAAAGGTCGTTAATTAACTAAAATAAAATTAACACATATAGAAATGAGAATTGCTATCAATGGGTTTGGAAGAATAGGAAGAATTTTTTTTAGACAATGTTTTGGCTATAAAAATTTCCAACTAGTCGCCATCAATGATTTATCAGATATAAAAAATTTAGCCTATCTGTTGAAATATGACAGCGTCTATGGTCGTTATAACAAAAATATAGAGATAGATAGTGATAAATTAAATATTGATGGAAAAGAGGTATTAATTTTTAAAGAAGTCGATCCAAGTAAATTACCTTGGAAAGAACTAGATATTGACATTGTCATTGAATCTTCTGGAGTTTTTACTGAATTTGAAAAAGCTAAAGCCCACCTCATAGCAGGAGCAAAGAGAGTCGTTATCACTGCCCCAACAAAAGATGAAACTACTTTTCACTTTACCCCTGGTATTGAAAATCTAGATAAAATTTATTCTTTAGGAGAACAAGGATTAATAACCTCTAATGCTTCTTGTACTACTAACTCAATTAATCCTGTAATTGAAATTTTAAACAGAAGAATTGGCATAAAAAAAGCGGCATTAACTACTATTCACGCTTATACCAACACTCAATCTTTAGTAGATAGCGTTGTCAAGGGTCATGATTTTCGCCGCGGGCGAGCTGGAGCCTATAATATTATTCCTTCAACAACAGGAGCAGCTGAAGCCACTGCTAGAGTTATTCCAGAAATGAAAGAAAAATTTGATGGTATCTCTATTAGAGTTCCGGTAATAACTGTTTCCCTTTCTGATATAACGTTAATAACTCAAAGACCAACCACTATCGAGGAAATTAATTCTATTTTTATTGAAGAAGCTAATTCTTCAAGATGGAAAGATATAATAAAGGTTGTAAATGAACCAGTTGTTTCTAGTGATATTGTCGGTGAACCATATGGTGCAGTAATTGACATTACTCTCACAAAAGTAATTGATGGCGATTTAGTAAAGGTTTTTTCTTGGTATGATAATGAATGGGGATATTGTGCAATGTTAATTAAACACATAGAAAAATTATTTAATCAATGAAAGCAAAAACACCCTATCCACCTCGCAAACCTCCTAGGTTAAAAACTGAAAGACAAAAAGCAAAATTCAAAAGAGCAGGAAAATAGTTAAAAATTATCTAGCTCTTGTTGTAATATTTGTTCTGGATTTGAGTTAAGATTATTTAGATTTTCCATAAAATCATTGAAAAGCTCATCAAACTCAGTTAATAATCTTTTCCTCTTATACGGATTAGCAAAAGAAACTATTTGTTGATAAACATATGGATGCCATTTGCCTAAATCTTTTAATTTTTGAGCAATTTCCTTTATCATATCATCTGCTAGAATAATCTTTTCTGCTCTGTTTTTTCTTATCTGATAGGCAGTGCTTAGATTCTCGTCTAAGAAATAATCACATTTTTTAAGAATTGGTTCAAACACACTACCCATCACTTTTTCTTTTTGATGATAAGCAATGCCTAGAGTAACATAATAAATTTGCTCCAGCGAATCAATCAGTTCGGCATCAGATTCTAACATTTCAGGTTTTGAATCTAAATATTTTTCATAAATAGCGAAAGAAACACTTGCTCTTTCTCTGATATTCAATTCCTTTTCAACATTTAAATTAATCATCAATTGCGATATCCTTGATGGCACTATAATAACAGGCAAATATCTTATTCCCAGCTCCTTTGCCGCTAAGAATCTGTGTTGACCATCAATTATTAAGTAATCACCTGATTCTTTTTCTATAACCACCACCGGAACTATAAATCCCAACCTCTCTATAGATCTAGTAAGATGCTTAATGTGATAAGCGCTAGGTTTTCTCTGGTAAGCAATAACGCTCAATTTATCGATAGGCACTACTTTAAACTTAATTTCTAGTTGATTGTAAGGATCTTTAAATATTAATTCCTCTTTATTTTCTTTGCTTCTCATTGGTCTAAATTCTGCATCATATGCATTATGAAAAATTTAAAATCTTTATAGTCGTCTTTTTTCGATTCTAAATGTTTCTATTCGTTGATAAGAATTAATTTCAGACAAAAATTCTTTGCCCCTTACATAAGTCTTGCCACCAACATAAACACCAGAAGAATCTGCTGTTAAAGCTGTTACGACATCACTAAAAAATGAATAATCAGGTCTCCTTGCCCAAATTAAATTACCATTATTTTTATCTCTTTTTTCAATTCTCCATCTTTCCCTTCCAATTTCTTCTTCTTCAGACCCTCCTATATAAATATAATCACCTTGCACCTTAACACTTCCAACCCAGTCTGAACCTCCAATTTTAAAATCACTATCTTTTACTATGGAAGTTGGCTTAGTTGGATCGCTAAATTTCACCCAGATAATTGATCCATCGGCTATACTTCTTTTTTCTATTCTCCACATGTGATTTTCACCATGAGGTGTATCAGATTCTACACCAACCGCATAAATACTAGATTCGTCAATATCCAATGAATTCACTATGGCATGACCATTAGTGATTGCACCTTTTGCCCAAATTAGTCTTCCGCTATTTTTGTCAAACTTCTTAACCTTCCAAATCTCATAACCTCCATAATCATTTTTGGTCAATCTGTTCGTTTCGCTATCTCCTCCACTCCCACCCACATAAACAAAGTTTTTATCCAGAGTTACAGTTTGTGCATATCCTATTTCGCTACTAGTAGTTACCCACACTAAGCTTCCATCACTTTGTTTTCTCTTTTCCACTCTCCATATTGGTCTATTATCTATTTCCGTACCCACTAGGTAAATATAAGAATCATCAACCACTATTTCTGAAGCTTCACCACGATGATCACTCTCTCTGTACCATATTAGTTCACCATTTTCTTTAGCTCTCTTCTCTATCCTCCACTTTTTATCATATTTAGTAGGCTGATCCTTATCATCATCTTCGTCAATAACTCCAACAATGTAGATGGCATCATTTAATGCTATGCCTTCGATCACTTCAAAATCCGTACGATCTTTTAAAAGCCTATTGAAATTGATAATCTTGGAATATACCAATTTTCCATTGAATTTATCTCTTTTTTCAAGATACCATACGTCATCTTCCTTATAAGTCGTATAGCCATCTGATAGATATATGGGATGATGAACTATTGCTTTCCCCACTGAATAGATAGCCGCGTCATCTACCACCATATCTTTTAATTCCACATAAGCGCCATTTTCTGGCGTACCCATCACTGCCCATATCATAGAACCACCTTTTTGAGCAAAGGTATTACTAAATAATAGAGAATA
>JANXBL010000018.1 GCA_025060575.1 Patescibacteria group bacterium
GCAGGTTTCCAGTACTGATGTGGGAACGTTCGGCTATGATGTTGTTAAGCTAAATGATAGGGTAAGTTATCTTTTTAAGGGATATGTACTTTATAAATTGCCATCAGATAGCAGAGAACCAGCATCTTATGTCCGTGATCCAAGTTTAGACATTTTTGTTACCCCAGAACAATTCTCTTTTAATCCATATGATAACCGTTATTATCCTTATTATGGCGATTACAAAATAGGAAAAAGAGCTCCTTGTGATAGTGGAGATATTATAAGATACGACTGCCCAGCATCATTTAGAACAACTTCAACGGAAGAAGTTCTTTACGATGTTCAATTTAGCAATCCATTTAAGAATAATCCATCTTTGAGAATGGGGAATATTGCCATTTTTACTACAGCCTTTTCAAATTTAAATCCTGCGTTATCTTTTGCTAAATTATTTGCTCAGTCACCAACTTTTGATTCTGAAAATAGTCAAGTAGTTACCAATGAAGTATTTAGGCAATTGTTAATTTCTTCACTCTATAGTCGAGAATATTTTGAGTTAATAATTGATCATAATTTATGGATTCAGCCATCGAAGGAGGTAGGATCAGTAGTATTCTGGGGTAGTTCTTCGGATGGAAGAGGCGGTCATAATTGTCCTGCAGGAGCTAACAATTTCCCTTGTAAAAATGAAATTAATATTTATGGCTTTCCACTTGCAGGAATAGATGGAGGATCAGGCTATTTTTTTAGAAATTTACTCAAAAATTACTTTAAAGGAAATGCTAACATTAATTTAATAGTTAAAATTTCGGGAAGGTCCGGGGATGGACAAGTTAATTTATGCTTTGATAATAATTTAAAGAAGGTTTATTACGACTTGCTTATAATTAGAGACGTTGGTGGCGGTGGTTACGATGTATTTAGTGATGGTAGGATTAGATTGGGAGTTGACACGAATGGTGGACCAGGAGATGTAAAAATTTATATTTATAGAGTGCCATTTATAAATAGAACATGTGCTAACCTAGGTTATCAAGAGCTTATGAACTATTCGTGGTAAAGCATTCTACTTTTTAATCAATCTATTCTAAAATTTTATTAAGATGAGTAATTTAGAATTAGCTAAATTATTGAGACTAATTGGATCATATTTAGAAATGAAAAACGTAGCCTTTAAACCGCAAGCTTATCAAAAAGCATCATATTCTATTGAGGCTTTAGATGAAGATATTGGGGAATATTTTAAAAAATTTGGCCAAGAAGGATTAGAAAAATTACCAGGAGTAGGGAAGTCGATAGCGGAGAAGATAGTCGAATATTTAAAGACCGGAAAGATTAAGGAGTTAGAGGAATTAAAAAAAGAAGTTCCAGTTGACTTAGAAACTTTGACATCGATTGAAGGAATTGGTCCTAGGATAGTTTACAAACTTTATCAATCATTAAAAGTTAAAAACATTGATGATTTAGAAAAGGCCTGTCAAGAACATAAAATAAGAAATTTGCCTGGTTTTGGAGAAAAGAGTGAACAAAAAATTTTAAGAAGTATAAAGTTTTTTAAGGAGGGAAGTGCAAGATTTTTACTTGGTCACATAATGCCAGTGGTTGAAGAATTGGTAAAGTATCTTTCTGATAGCGAAAATGTTAAGAAAGTGGTACCAGCTGGTTCCTATCGGCGAAGGAAAGAAACGGTAGGCGATATTGATCTTTTAGCGGTTTCTGATAAACCACATGAGGTTATGGAACACTTTATTCATTTTGATGAAGTTGAACATGTTTATGCTAAGGGATCGACCAAAACTATGATTAGATTGAAAAATGGTTTAGATATTGATTTAAGAGTGGTGGAAGAAAAGAGTTTTGGTGCAGCACTTTCCTATTTTACCGGTTCAAAGGAGCATAATGTGGCGTTAAGAGAGATTGCTATCAGCAAGGGTTGGAAATTAAATGAATATGGACTTTTTGATGGAAAAAATAAAATGATTGCTGGTAAAACCGAGGAAGATATTTATCAAAAACTTGGTATGCAATACATTCCTCCTGAAATGAGAGAGAACAAGGGTGAAATCTCTTTAGCTCAAAAAAATAAACTACCTAAATTAATTGAATATGGTTCAATCAGGGGAGATCTGCAGATTCAAACAAACTGGACTGATGGTCAAAATTCTATCGAAGAAATGGTAAAAGCAGCTATCGAGCATGGTTTAGAGTATATTTGTATAACCGATCATACCAAATCATTAGCAATGACCGGAGGTTGTGACGAGAAAAAACTTCTTAAACAGATGGCGGAAATTGATAAACTGAATGCTAAATACAAGAATAAAATAAAGATTCTTAAGGGCGCAGAGGTTAATATTTTGAAGGATGGTACTTTGGATATCAAAGATGAAATTTTAGCTAAATTAGATTTTGTAGGAGTGGCAGTTCATTCTCATTTTAATTTACCTCGTGATGTTCAAACTTTAAGAATTAAAAAAGCGTTAATCAATCCTTATGTTGATTGCTTGTTTCATCCCACAGGAAGAATTATCAACAAAAGACCAGCTTATGAGCTAGACATAGAGGAGATAATTGATACCGCAAAGAAATACAACAAGATACTTGAAATTGATGCTTATCCTGATAGACTTGATTTGAAAGATGATCATATTAGAAAATGTGTCGAAAAAGGAGTGAAAATGGTCATTGATACCGATGCTCATTCCTTTTTGCACTATGTCTATTTAGATTTAGGAGTTTCTCAGGCTAGGCGTGGTTGGGCAACCGCCGACGATATTCTCAATACCTTATCACTAAAGGATTTTCTAAGAGCACTTAATAAAAAATAGATTTCTATTTAAACTTTTTAGTCTTTTTTAAACCTAGAATGAAAAAAGAAATTATTATTCCCGCAGAAATTATTATTATTAACCAGGGAAGCCAAGAATACCTTTCAGTTATTCGACTTTCTTCTTTATCACAAGCATTTCCTATTCCATCTCCATCATCGTCTAATTGATTGCGGTTAGCTAATAAAGGACAGTTATCTTTAGAATTAATTATGCCATCATAGTCAAAGTCATCACAGCTATCGCCTCTGCCATTTCGATTTTCATCCTTTTGATCAGGATTAGGCTCTAGAACGCAATTGTCATACATATCGGGTACTTTATCTTTATCTGAGTCAGCAACAGTGTATTTTTCATTTTTTCTAATTTTCACTTGACTGAGCAAGATGAAGTTTTTTTCTCTGTGAATTTCTCCTACTTCCTTTGTTTTAATATCAATGATTCTGTCAGGGTCGTAATATATACGATAATGATGATTAGGTTGAGCTAAAAATTTAATAAGTCTTTGTGTTTCTTTAAAAACATTATCTTGGTGAAGTTTAAACTCTGTTATTCTTAAGGGTTGATAATAGCTCAATTCTATTATCCATTTACTTGCTACCGTAGGGGGAAAATTAATCGTATTTGATGTTAATTCAGTTTCAGCAAGAACGATTTTTCTATTACCATTATCATCCTCAATAAGAATTTTAATTGTTCTAGGTAAAGCAACATATTTATCTAAAAAGAGAGTAACTCCTGATGAAAGTATGGGTTTTTCACTCGTAAGAGTAAGAGAGGCTCGATTAGGAGCATTTTCTTGAAAATCAAATTCAAAATAGGTAATATAGTCATTGTCAATCATCGGTTGGTAATTTTCTGGTGATATTTCTATTGCCACTTTTTCTTCTTGGTTTATATCCTCAATTACAAAACCCTCAAATGTTTTTTCAGTTTCATTAAAAACAGCAAATATCGGGATAGAGTTTAATGTTTCAGACATTGGTACCGCTACGACCGTTGGAGTTTTAATATCTATGCCATCTATTTTTTTATAGTAGCGAAAGGCACTTAGCTCTTCTTCCTGAGGGATTACGACGATAAGACCTAAAAATATTGCTATTATTAAGAAAATAGTTAACTTTCTCATTTTGATCAAATTTTATTTTTTCTTCGACTTACTTCGAGAAAAGCTGTCATTAAAAGGAGTAAACCAATTACAAATAGGGTAATAATCCTATAAGTGATAGCCATTAACCAAGCATCGATCAAAAGGATTCTAATAACAACTAGTCCGATAAGGATCGCTCCATAAATTCTTAATGCACTAATTTTCTTAAATAGACCAACGAAATAAGATATTAGACCGATTAAGGTATAAATTGCAAGACAGATGAAGGTCGCTAAGTATTCGCCATTCTGGATTGTGATGATAACGGTAAAAATTTGATGAAGTGATCTCCAGATTAGAAGATATAAATAAGCACTACCAAAAGCTATTAGATAGAGAATAATATTTTTTATGTTTTTCGACTGAGATTGTCCTTGTCTTTGAAAGAATATTCCTAAAAATAGCATTGTTAAGGCCAGGGTAAACAAGGCGAAGAAAGCTTGGTGAAAAACTCCATAATCCTTAGATCGCCAATCCGAGGAAAAAATTGTCTCAAAAGAAAGGAAGATTGGCCATAGAAAAAGTATACTAAGATTAGCGGTAATGTTTAAATCCTTGGTTACTAAATAGACCAATAAGCAGAGAGCAAAAATTTCGATGGTAAGAGCAATAATTAATGCAGGCCCGACCAGTTCTATGCTGGTAGCAGTAGCGATGTACACACCTCCCATGCCAACATAAGTTAGAAATGGTTTAATATTTTTAGTGAAGGAAAAGATGAGATAGGATAGGATAACGAAAATTAAAGCAATCAACGAAATAATGATACTTTGTATTTCTAGATTTAATGATTTAATTAGCCACAGCAAAAGCAGTAGACCATTTCCTCCACTGGTAATAATGTCCGCCACGGGTTTTTCTGATTTTAAAAATTCAAGAGTGTTAGTTAAGAAGAAAAGAAAAGAAAGAACAGCAATGAAAGGCAAAAGGTCAATTAATTTTCCAGAGTATGGTATTGTATCTGTTGAAAATAAGAAAGGAATACTGTAACCAGCTACTACTGCCAAGGCAATAATAGTTAATTTTCTGTTTTGAGTTAAATAAACGATCCATAAACTTCCAATGATAACCGCGACTAAATAACTGAAAAATCCAACGGCATTAATCGGCATTTCAGCTCCTTGTGGAGATCTGACTAAGAGAGGAGCAATTCCCCCAACGATAATGCCAATTGTTGAAAGAACTTCGCTTTTGTAAATAACACTAACAAATGATATTAAGGCAGCATTAAGAAAAATAACTGTTAAAGCTACTGATTCATTAAAAAAATTGTAGAGATATCTAGCTGAAAAGATGGTCAGCAGATTAATTGTTGATCCTAAAAGAAGTAGAATACTCCCTTGAACAAAATATTTTTGTATCCTTTGCCAACCAATGAGAAGAAAAATTAGAGCAGAGATAAAACCTAGCGCTATTCTTCCAGCTGGACCTATCCAATTTTTCAAAAAGGCATATCCCAAGAACCATCCAAAGCCTAAGATAATCAACAAGGCACCAAGTTTCATAATCCAATTTATCTTTAGCCAACTAATAAAAGATGAGAAAGCAGAAGGAGCTTTGGTTTTTTGGGCTGATATTATGTCTTCAGTGAAGTGTTTATCAATTTGAGAAGGTAAAAGCTTACCCTCTCCTTCACTAAGGTTAAGAGTTTTTTCTATGCTTTCTATTCGACGCTCAAGCTTATTGAGAGTATTTTTATGTTTGATAGATAAGACTAATAAAACTATAACGAGAATAAAAAAAGATAATTGAGCCAATAAATATAGTAAAGCTATACCTAAGTCTGATAACATTTATCAAAATGAAATGATTATGTTATAATTATATTATCAAATTTTTGTATTACAAAATTTTATCTTTTAGAAAAAGATGTTTCCACTTCATCGTTTTACCTTCAAGGCTCAAGAAGCATTGCAAAAAGCCCAGGATAAGACATTGGATATGCATCATTCAGAGATTAAGGCGATCCATCTTTTATGGGGATTGCTTAGTGTAGATGAGACTATCGTTGATGATATTTTTAAGGAGCTAAAAGTTAATCTTGAAGCCTTAAAACACATTGTTGATGAGGAGCTAAATAGAATTCCCAAAATATTTTCTGGCGGAAATGTCGCTCAATTGTATCTATCCCAAGAAGCGTTTCAAGTGCTGGATCAGGCTGCCTATTATGCTCGAAAAATGGGTGACGAATTTACTTCATTAGAACATATTCTTATTGCTCTAACGGAAATTAGATCAAGCGCTAAGTTTATTTTAGAGAGATTCGGGGCAACTCTTGATAGGGTTCAAAAAATATTAATATCATTAAGGAAGGGACAAAAAATTACTGATGAAGCACCAGAATCGAAGTATAAAGCTTTAGAAAAGTTTAGCGTTAATCTTAATGATTTAGCAAGAAGTAAAAAACTTGACCCGATTATTGGTCGTGATCGAGAAATAAGAAGGGTAATTGAAATTCTCTCAAGAAGAACAAAAAATAATCCTGTCTTAATTGGCGAAGCAGGGGTAGGGAAGACAGCGATTGTGGAAGGATTAGCCCAACGAATTGTTAATGGCGATGTTCCAGAATCAATTAAAAGAAAAGAAATTTTGTCATTGGACTTAGGTTCTCTTATTGCTGGGTCGAAGTATCGAGGAGAATTCGAAGATAGATTAAAAGCAATTATTAGGGAAATCAAGGCTAATTTGGGAAGATATATTTTATTTGTCGATGAAATGCATACGCTTGTTGGCGCGGGTGCAGCGGAAGGAGCGATTGATGCCTCCAATCTTTTGAAACCTGCTCTTACTAAAGGTGACTTTCAAATTATCGGTGCTACCACTTTTCGTGATTATAAACTTTATATTGAAAAAGATCCGGCTTTTGCTCGTCGTTTTCAGCCAGTGGTAGTGGATGAACCATCAATCGAAGACACCATTACTATTTTAAGGGGACTAAAGGAAAAATATGAACTTCACCATGGCATTAAAATTTCGGATAACGCTATTGTCAGTGCAGTCAAGCTTTCTTCAAGATATATTAACGATAGATTTTTACCAGATAAAGCGATCGATGTCATTGATGAAGCAGCAGCGTCTTTAAGAATTCAGGCTGAAACTGTTCCAACCGCAATTGAGGAAGTTGAAAAGGAAATAAGAAAATTAGAAATTGAGAGGGAAGTTTTATTAAAAGAGACATCTCAAAAATCAGAATTAAAACAGCTAGAACAGAAATTAGATAAGCTAAGAAAGGAAAGAGAAAAATTAGTTGGTAAGTGGAATTTAGAGAAAAAAGCCAATGAAAGATACAGAGAATTAAAAAGGAATTTAGATAATTTAAAGGCTGAAGCTGATGACGCAGAAAAAAATGGTGATTTTACGCGAGTGGCTGAAATAATTTATGGTGAAATTCCGGAGATTCAAAAAGAGATTGATGAGATTGAAAACAAGATGAAAAAGATGAAGATTACTTTTGTTAAAGATACAGTAACAGAAGAAGAAATAGCAGAGGTTGTTTCTCGTGCCACTGGCATTCCAGTAAAAAAGATGATAGAAGATGAAATGGAAAAATTACTTCAAGCTGAGGAAATTCTAAGTAAAAGAGTGGTCGATCAAGAGGAAGCAGTTTCTTCAGTGGCCAATGCTTTAAGACGAGCTCGAGCTGGTTTAGCTGATGAAAATCGGCCTTTGGCTAATTTTCTTTTTCTTGGTCCTACTGGTGTAGGTAAAACAGAATTAGCAAGAGCGTTGGCTGAATTTATGTTTAATGACGAAAAGGCAATTGTAAGGATTGATATGTCTGAATATATGGAATCTCATTCAGTGGCAAAGTTGATTGGTTCGCCACCAGGTTATGTTGGTTATGAAGAAGGGGGACAGCTAACTGAAGCAATTAAACGTCGTCCTTATAGTCTCATTCTTTTTGATGAAATTGAAAAGGCTCATCCTGAGGTATTTAATATACTATTACAAGTTTTAGACGATGGACGCTTGACGGATAGTAAAGGAACAACTATCAATTTCAAAAATACAATTATAATTATGACCTCTAATATTGGCAGTCATCTTTTTAGAAAAATGGGTTCAATTGGTTTTGTTGCTAATTCTCGAACCAATGATGAGTACAAGAGTCAGATTGATCGAGTTTTGAAAGATTTTTTTAAGCCAGAATTCCTTAATAGAATTGATGAAATAATTATCTTCAAACCATTAACCAAAGATTCCCTTAAAAAGATTGTTGAAATACAATTAGAACGAGTAAAGAAAAGATTAAGAGAAAACAAAATTGATGTTGAATTTAGTGAAAGTATAAAAGAGTTACTGATTGAAAAAGGTTTTGATGAAATTTATGGAGCACGACCTCTCCAAAGAGCAATTCAAAGATACATTCTTAACCCACTTTCAGAAAAAATCATTGCTCAAAAGATAAAAAGCGGTCAGAACATTAAACTTGATCTAAAAGGAGGTGAATTAGAAATAGTTAAAAGCAGATAATGAAAGGATTGGCTAATTTTTTTAATTTGGATAGAATTAAAAATTATCTGAAAGACTCTCTTATTGAATTGAAAAAAGTTAAGTGGTTAACAAGACAGGAGACGATTAATTTAACTTTAGAGGTTTTAATATTTTCTTTTATTTTCCTCGTAATTTATGGTATTTTTGATTATCTTTTTGTTTCTTTATTGTTTAGAATATAATTTTTTTAACTATGCCAAGACAGAAATTAAATCTAGGAAGAGATTGGTATGCGATTCATACAGTGGTTGGTTTTGAAGATATTGTTGCTGAGGCAATTATGAAGAGGGCGACTAATTTTGACATGAAAGATAAAATTTTTCAGGCAATTGTTCCTAAAGAGAAAGTGTGGGTAATAAAAGGAGGAAAAAGAGAATTAGTTGAGCAAAAAATTTATCCTGGTTATGTATTAGTTGATATGATCGTCACTGATGATTCTTGGTATGTGGTAAGGAATACTCCCAAGGTGACTGGTTTTGTTGGAGTAGGGACTACACCTATTCCTGTAGATGATCAAGAACTTCAAGAAATTTTTGAAAAGATGAAAAAAGAGGAGCCAGAAGTTGAAACTGACTTCAAGATAGGAGATTTGGTTGAAATTGTTAATGGTCTTTTTAAAGGTCTCAAAGGAAAAGTGACTGAAATCGATCGGGAAAAACAGAGATTAAAAATATTAGTCCCAATACTAAATAGAGAAACACCAGTTGAGGTCGATTTTCTTCAGGTAAAAAGACTGTGATGGCAAAGCAGATTAAAAAAGTTCTAAAATTAATTATTGAAGGAGGAAAAGCAACACCTGCCCCACCCCTAGGTCCAAGCTTAGCTCAACAGGGTATAAATATTGGAGAATTCTGTAATCAATTTAATCAACAAACAAAATCGATGGAGGGAGTTCAAATACCAGTGGAGGTAGTAATCTACGAAGATAGAACATTCTCATTTGTTCTAAAAAAACCTTCTTTAACCTATCTAATTAAACGCACAGCTAAAATTGAAAAAGGTTCATCTGAAACGGGTAAAAAAATAGTGGCTAAAATTACTGAGGAAGAAGCGAGGAAAATTGCAGAGGAAAAATTGCCCGATCTAAACACTAAAGACATAGAAAAAGCAGTAAAAATTGTCAAAGGAGTAGCAAAATCGATGGGTGTGGTAGTTGAATGACCAAACGAGGTAGACTTATTATTATCGATGGTATTGACGGAGTGGGGAAAACTCAGCAAGCAAGGCTTTTAAATAGGCAATTAAAGAAACTTAAATTTAAGACAGTCTTAACTTCTGAACCCTATCATAAGGATATAATTAAGTTGATCAAGAAGAGTTTCTATCCTTCATCAGATTTTTTTCTCTTTTTGGCTGATAGAAACTTACACTATCAAAAGATAGATAATTTGTTAAAACAGGGTTATGTTATTATCTGCGATCGATCGTTTCCTTCTACTTGGGCCTATCAATTTTATGCTTCAAATTTAAAAGAAAAAATTAATAGAAAAACTTTTTTAAAGATTGATCTTTTGTCGAGAAATTTTATCAAACCAGATATTGTTTTAATTTTGGATATAAAACCAGAATTAGCCCTTAAGAGATTATCACTTAAGAATAAGAAAAGTCAAATAAATAAATTTGAGAAGTTAGACTTTCTTAGAAGAGTAAGAAAATATTTTCTCTTATTAGCTAAAGAATTTAGCTGGACAATTATTAACGCCGAAAAATCTTTAGAAGAAGTTCATCTTTTAATAACCAAAGTAGTACAAAATAAATTAAGGCTCCGCTTATGATCTTAATAATTAAATGAAATGGTAGAAGATAGATAATTATCCCCATAACTAATGAGGCAATAAAATAATTAGCAACCTTTAAGTTACTTGTTGATAAAAGAAGATATTTTTTTAGAAGGTAATAAGCAAAAAGTAACGATAAGAGAGAACTTATAGAGCTGATCAAGCTTGAAGCTAAATAATTAAACTTGGGGACAAAAATTACATTAAGGATGAAATTGGCTAAGACCACAATAAAGTCATAAACTAATAGTTCCTTTCTTTTGTCAAGGGCAATCAAGACGTCAATTAAAATCAAGAGAAGAAAGTTAAGGGGCAGGGAAAAGATAATTAATTGTAAACCACGATAAGCTTCTGCATAATTACTACCAAAAAGAAAAGTGATGATTTCTTTAGCAAGTACGAAAATACCAATAAACATCGGCAGGGAAATCAAAAAGGAGTATCGAAAGCCAAATCTAATAGTTTCAGGAAGATTTTTTTCTTGTCGGGAGGCGATAGGGAAAATAGACATTGCTAGCGCTGCTGGGAAAAAATATAGAAATTCTATCAATTTTACTACTGAGTTATAGAGACCGACATCTTTAGGAGGATGAAACCATCCGATTATTATACTATCCATATAGGTGATCGCAAGAAAAAGAAAATTAGCTAAACCAATTGGCCAGCTTTTATTAAGAAGTGATAGGGCAAACTGATAATTGATAAATTTATAATAGTTAAAAAATATTTCTTTCCTTAAGAGAAAAATAGTGAAAATGAGACCAATCAAGCTTGCTGTAGTATAAGCAATGGCAAGTGAGAGAGGATGAGGATTTAAATTTATCAACACTATTCCTAAAATAAACAGAATTAAATTGGTAAGCAAATGAGAAAAAGCTTGGTACTCCATTCGCTCTTGAGAACGAAAAATGGCATAAAGAAACTCTCGCAAAGTGTCGAAAATTAAAAAGATAGATAAAATCAATATTAAACTTAGCGCTAATTCATCCTTGATAAAGATATTTCTTGTTAAATAAATAATCAAAAGTGATAACAAAATTAACAAAAAAACAGACATAAAAGCATTAGCTAAAATTCTTCTTTTGTCATGAGGAAATTTTACTAGTTCTCTAATTAGAATGGCCGTTAAACCAAAATCAGGAATAAAAGAGAATATAAGAATAAAATTCATTGCTAAGGAAAAACTTCCTTGGAGCGATGGTCCTAAGACTCTAAAAGCGTAGATAACTAAAATGGCTCTTAACACACTCCCGCCAAATCGAGCAATTGATATCCAAAAAAAATTTTTTATA
>JANXBL010000019.1:0-4177 GCA_025060575.1 Patescibacteria group bacterium
GAAAGGACATAGTCTATCCTTTAATGTTAGACTCCAACTTCACAAATAGTGCTCACTAAAACATTGATGATTTTATCGGTTTTGCTTGCCATTCTTTTGTTAGACTCCAACTTCACAAATAGTGCTCACTAAAACATCCTCCGACCGTTAAGAGTATCAGGCAAAAAATTGACAAAGTTAGACTCCAACTTCACAAATAGTGCTCACTAAAACTCTTTGTTTTGATTGTCATCAAAAAAGGACAAATTTTATGTTAGACTCCAACTTCACAAATAGTGCTCACTAAAACATAAAAACTTCTTTTAAATTTTCGCCACTTTCGCGATAGTTAGACTCCAACTTCACAAATAGTGCTCACTAAAACAATAGGGAGTCTTTCTTATAAACTGATACCCTTCGATTATTGCTATTAAACTATCACCGTACGCAATATAAAATTAATTTTTGGCCATGATTGATATTTATTAGGAAAATAGGCAACTTTTTATCTATATAACCATAATGATTTAAAATTTTATTAAAGTAATACTTTTAATAATGACAAAGTATATTTTTATTTGCGGAGGTGTTATGTCGGGAGTGGGCAAGGGAATTGCCACTGCCTCGATTGCCAGAATACTAAATTGGTATGGCTATAGGACAACTTGCATAAAAATTGATCCCTATGTTAATGTGGATGCTGGGACAATGAACCCTATTGAACATGGAGAAGTCTTTGTTTTGAAGGATGGCACAGAGTGTGATCAAGATATGGGGCACTATGAAAGATTTTTGGATGTGGAATTAACAAGGGCTAATTATATGACTACTGGTAGTATCTATCTTTCTCTCATTCAAAAGGAAAGAAGTCTTTATTTCGATGGTAAATGTGTGGAAGTTGTTCCTCATGTTCCCTTAGAGGTGATTGAAAAAATTGATAAAGCACAAAGAATAACAAGAGCTGATGTAGTTATTACCGAAATTGGCGGAACAGTGGGCGAATATCAGAATCTTATCTTTTTGGAGGCGGTAAGAATCCTAAAATTAAGAAAACCAGATGATGTAATTTTAGTTTTGGTAAGTTATCTTCCTTATCAAGGAGAAGGAATGGAATTAAAAACTAAACCAACTCAGTATGCCATCCGCAGTCTTAATTCTGCCGGTTTACAACCTGACTTTGTTTTAGCTAGAGCGATTCATTCTCTTGACGAACCTAGAAAGTGGAAAATTGCTTTTAATTGCAATCTTAAACCTCAAGATGTTATTTCCGCTCCCGATGAGAAAAATATTTACCAGATTCCTCTTAATTTTGAAAAAGACGATCTTGGTAAGAAGATTTTAAAAAAATTGAAACTTCCAATAAAAAACTTTTCTAACGCTAATAAGCTTAAGTGGGCTAAAAGAATAGAAAGGATATCTAATCTAAATAATAAAATACAATTAGCAGTGGTGGGCAAATATTTTCAATCGGGTAAATTTGTTTTAGCTGATGCTTATATTTCAGTTATTGAAGCGGTAAAACATGCCAGTTGGTATTTAGGATACTTGCCCCATATTGATTGGTTAAACTCAGAAGATTTTGAAAAAGATAATACAAAATTAGTCGTTCTTAAGAATTACCAAGGCGTAATCATTCCAGGAGGCTTTGGGAAGAGGGGAGTTGAAGGAAAAATTAAGGCGATTAAATTTTGTCGAGAAAATAGAATACCCCTTCTAGGACTTTGTTATGGTTTGCAATTGATGGTAGTTGAATTTGCTCGAAATGTTTGCCACTTAAAAGGTGCTCATACTACAGAAATAGATTCGAAAACAAAGCATCCAGTTATTGATATTTTAGAATCTCAAAAAAATTTGCTAAGAGAAAAACTATATGGTGGGACAATGAGATTAGGTAATTGGCCTTGTTATATTAAGAAAAATACAATTGCTCATCAAGCTTACAGAAATTATGTCGCTATAGAAAGACACCGTCATCGCTATGAAGTTAACCCAAAATATCAAAATATTTTGCAAGAAAATGGTTTAATTTTTTCTGGTATCTATAAAGAAAAACGAAAAGACTTATCTTCACTCGTTCTAGCTGAAATCATAGAACTTGATCAGAAAGTTCATCCTTTTTTTGTTGGTACTCAATTTCATCCTGAATTTAAATCGACTTTCCTCTCGCCTCATCCGTTATTTTTAAAATTTATATTAAACGCAGGTAGAAAATGAATTTTTTTTAACAAAATTAGTCTTAAAATTTAATTAACTGGTCGTTTATTAACCTCTATTTTAGTGACAAAATTATAAAAATGAACTTTAATTCCTTTTGGACAAAGATCAAAGGTTTATCTTTATTTAAAAAAAATAATCCTCTCTGTAGTAATCATAGTAGTATTGATTGTTGTGGGTTTAATAAGTCTACCCTTTATTCTTAATCTTTATCGTCAGAGTTATGGAGTTTATCAACCATCCCCAGCAGCACCACAAGCAACAATCCCACAAAGCATAAAGAGTTTTTCATCCCTTTCCGTAGATGTGCCAAGATCTATTAACTTACCACGCTTACCTATTTTTGGAGAAAAAAGTCTCACAAGTCCTTATCAAGAACCATCCAAGATAGAGGTGAGAGAGGGAACTTTACAGATAACTTCTAAAAATATTGATCAAGAAGCACAAACAATTAAGGAGCGAACGATTCAAGAGGGTGGCTTTGTCGAAACTTTCTATAGAGAGGAGGATGATAATAACATCAAGGTCAGATTATCAGCTTTTATTCCAGTCGATAAGTTTGACGGTTTTTTGGAGTATCTTTTGAAAAATTTCCGCGTGAAAAATTCTTATGTTAGATCGTACAAAATTTCCCTAAGGGAAGATGTCAATGAGTTAGACGTTTTATCTCAAACTTTGAAAAACTTAGAAAAAATAGAAAATGAGGCAATGGAAATGAATGTTGGATCTTCTAAGATTGATTTGCTCTTAAGGATCAATAATGAAAAAATGTCAGTTGTTTCTAAAATTAAATCTCTTCAAGGTCAAGTAGCTGAAAAGACTAAATACGAAAATTATTCTACTCTGTCAATAGAATTAGAACAACCTAGGCCATTTAGATTTATGGGCGATGAATACAGAAAGATGTTTGTTTCTAGAGCGAGAGCGCTAATTAACGACCTTATGACTTCTATTATGGAGTTATTGAGAATTTCTGTTTTTATGGTCCGTGCTCTAGATATTTTCTTGAAGGCTCTAATAGTAGTTTGGCTTTTAGTTGTTATTTATGCTTCGATGATAAAGTTTTGGCGTAAGGTTAAAGAATATTTAAGAATTTGAATAGCTAAGATTATTTGGTTAGTATTAACAATGGCGAAAAGCATAGAAGCTAAAATAAAATCGGATTAATGAAAAACCCTGAAAAAATCGAGAAGTTAAATGATAAGGAGGAAGAAATTGATCAGCCCTACGTAGGAATAATTCCCGACCAGTCCTTTGATATAACGATCGAAAGCTTGAGTAATTATATTGATTCAAATCGAGAACTTGAGAAAAAGGTTGATGAATTAATGCATATAATTGAAAATAACAATCTTTCAATAGATGAGATCAACTCTCGATTTAATGCACTTTTGCCCCATTTTTTAAGGGTTAACGATCTTTGGCTTTATCTTAAATATCAAAGATGGAAAGAGGAAATTAAACTAAAAAATATTAAGAAGAGAGGAAGAAGAAAAATAGAAAAATTAACCGATGAACAAATAAAGCTTAGAGATCTAGAAAATACTTTTTGGGAAGAACATATTAGAGTAGCTGTTAAATTTTGGTCAATTTGGGAAATAATTTTCAGGGAAAAGGGCATTAGCGAAGAAAATATTCACCGTATCTTTTCTAATCTTGGTAATCGAGTATCAAACGAATAGTGACGAATTGAAATAAAATTGTCGATATTTTTTAACTATTATATTAAATTATAATTTTAATGATTTTAAAATGCTGGTAGATAGACAACGAGAAAGTACATATTGGCAAAAGAAAAAAGAGAACGTATTAAGTGATTGGGAAAGAAAGATTAATTTTATTAAACGATTAAAGAGGTTGATAGTGGAAGAGGTGAAAGTTAATGACCCCCAGATGTTGTAAAAGAAAAATTTGAAGAATTGCTGAGGGAAATTTATAATGCCTATCCCAATGCTTACGCTAAGCTCAAAGAATTAGAAGATGT
>JANXBL010000019.1:4187-11231 GCA_025060575.1 Patescibacteria group bacterium
ATTACGACAAGCAGAGTCAACCCAATTACAACAGACAAAATCAAAAGGCGAGGAGAAACGGACAGAACAAACTAATATTTTAGTTGATAGTCTAGAAGAAAGAAAGGAAGAATTAATAAGAGAAATTGAGGTAGATAGTGATTTTAAATTTGTTTTTAGTATGAATATGGTAATTAAAAACTTAATTAGGAAACATAGAATAGTCTATGAAATAGTTAGCGTCGGAGAAGATAACATTTTCCAGAAAATAGCAGATGAATTCTTAAAATTTTATGTAGAGGAAGATGACCCGCCGGAGATTAGAGAACATTACAAGCTCGATGTCTCCGAGTTTAGTTATGATATTCATCCCTTTGGCATAACCATTATTCTTGAACCCCCTCATCGTCTATTCGCTGAAAGGGAGGCGCTAGGATTTCATACTTTAGGCTCGCCTTTTGAAGTTGTTGAGCGCCGTAGCCGTAGGCAAATTCCATTAGAAGATGTTATCTTGCATGAAAGGACACATAATATTCTTGATCCTTATCTTTCTTTTCCTCGTTATCCCTATGAGTTTTTAGCTAACTTTGGGATGGAGATAGAGAGATGTTTAAATGGACTTCTATCAAAAATTTATCAGAGAGAATACACTAATAGGCTAAGCAGAATTTTTAATAGAATAAAAAGACTAACTCATAATCCCTTTATTCTTATTGATCATCTACAGCTTGAATTTTTAGCAGATATGTTAGTCTTTGAAAAGAGAGTAGATGAACTTTTAATGAAAGGTGAATATGCAAGATCAATATTTTCAAGATTATCATCTATTTTACACATGACTAGCATAAGCGATCTAAAAGAATTACAATTTCGAGAGATGATGAAATTGGATACCACAATTATATCAATTATAAATTTTTGGAGAGAACTTAGGGGAGCTAAGAATGATCTTTTAAATCTATTCTCAGTTAAAATCGGCGAAAAATTTTCGGAAGAGGATAAAGAGTTATTATTAACTCCTGAACAAATTGAAGAAATATTAAGAAAAGATGAACCTGAGATCGAGTTGGCTATTAATACTCTGTTTGAATCTAAGGGGATAAAAAAAGACGCTTCCTTACTTACCTCTGCCTTTATTAATCTTAAACCTCTTTATGAGGTTATCGCCAGCGAAAAATTTTCTCGATCTTTAGAAATGATAAGAAGGGGCATAAAAGATATATTTTATCTTAAGATAAAAGCCATATTTTTTGCTCACTTTCTTGGAATGACAGACGATCTTCATGCTTTAAACTTTGTCTTACCGCCCTCAAAGGTTCGCCATATACTTAGATATTTTGAAGATAGAGCAGATCCCGAAATGTGGCAATTAGCAGAAAGCCTATTTAATCTTTTTGTCGAGTTTGATTTTTCGTTGACGAATCTTAGAAAAATAGAAGGGTCTAAAGACAAAATAGACGAAAGGGAAGCAAGGTTAATCGCTTTTATGTTTAATAAATTTGTCGAGGAAATCTGGGATGTAAGTCGAATAATCGATATTCAAAATATGTCACTAGAAGAGATAAGAGAATATTTAATGATATTAAGATCTCTCAATGAAAAATTGAATTTTTTCTCAAATGATTCAATGGATGAGTTTTATAGATTGCTTCTACATGGGAAATTTATGGATTTTATCGCTGATGAAATGCGAAATCAATTTACTAATCTCAGATCTTTGGTTGAAAGACTTTCTCCTGAAGAATTAGAAATTTTCAAAAATGAATTAGCAAATTATTTTGAGTATAACTATGATGAATTAATTAAATATTATGGTGAAGAAAAAATTTGCGGCGAAGAAGGAAAAATTGACTTAGACAAAATTCAAAGCTTACCATTTTGGCAAAAATTAGAGGAAGTTGGTTTAGATGGAGTGGCGAAAGAGGCCATATCGAATATATCTTATTAAGTTTATTATTGATTAAGTTTGATACTTTCTTATAATTGTTCTTTTTAAGACCTCAAATTTTTCTTCTCTCAATGCTCTTCTAATTTCTTTGAATAGTTTTAGGATCCAAAAAACATTATGCTCAACCAACAACATAATTCCATAAATTTCTTTTTCTTTTAAAAGATGACAAACATAAGCTCGCGAATATCTCTTACATACTTCACAAGAGCACTTAGGATCAATAGGTTTTTTATCCGAAAGTAACTTACTCTTTTTTAAATTTAGTCTCCCTTGATAGGTGAATGCTGTTCCGTGCCTTGCCCATCTAGTAGGAATTACACAGTCAAAAAGGTCAACTCCTTGCTCAATAGCGTTAAATATGTCATCAACCTCACCAATTCCTAATAAGTGTCGTGGTTTATTTTCGTCTAAATTAGTAATTGTCCAATCTAAAACCTTTATCATATCTTTTTTTGTTTTACCTAAGCTTCCGCCGATTCCGAAGCCGAAAAAGGGGAGAGAATTAATAAATTTAGCTGACTCCTTTCTAAGATCTTCATATTGACCACCCTGCACTATTCCAAAAAGTACTTGATTTTTACTCTTTCTAAAAGTTTCTAAGCATTTTATTGCCCATCGATGAGTTCTTTTCATCGCTAATTTAGTGTATTCATAGTCAGCGAGCGGCGAGGTGCATTCGTCAAAAGTAAATATTATATCTGCACCTAAAATTTTTTGAATCATGATTGACTTACTAGGAGAAAGAAACATTCTATCCCCATTATAAGGTGATATAAATTCAACGCCATCCTCATAAATTTTTACGAGGTTTTTATTTTTAAATTTAGCCCCACTTATGGAATTTTTTGACTCCTCTGGAAAGATACTAGCTATTTTGCCAACCCCTTGTTCTTTCCCAAATCCTAAACTAAAAACTTGAAAACCTCCGCTATCAGTCATTAACGGATAGTCGACTCCTAAAAATTTATGTAACCCTCCAAATTTTTTAACTATTTTAAATCTATTATTATGAAAAAAATGGAATGTATTAATCATAAAAATCTGAGCTCCAAACTTCCTTGCTTTTTTAAAACTGATTCCTCTTATCGCACCTTTCGTGCCAATTATTGATATGTTGGGAGTATTGATTTTTCCATGAGGAGTCGTGATAATACCCAATCTAGCCCTGCTATTTTTACTTTTTTTTATAGTTTTAAAGGTAAACATTCAGTAAAAAATTGTCTTTGTTCTGTGAAAGGGTATTTTTAATTTGATTTTTTGAGACAAATTCCATATCAAATTATCAACTATAAAAGATGGTATTTTTAACTTCTCTGATATTATTTCTCCTGCAGCTATACTTGCCTTTCTTAATTCATTTTCTAGAAGCGAATTTTTCCTAATATTTTTTTTACTTTTGATTTTATTTAAATATTTTTCATCTAAGCTTATTACTTGAAAATTTAATAACACCTGAGCTATTCTATAATCGGAAAATATTGTTAGTTCTTCTAGGTTATGGTAAAAGACTTTATGTATTTTTCTCGCTATCAGGTATTCTAAATACAATAATTGATTGGGTTTTAAAAAATAAGAATTTTCATAATAATCTTGAAATTTTTTCATCGATGTTAGATTAAATGAAAATTTAAATGGATCTTTGTTCTCAATAAAATAATTTTCAAAGTCGCACTGATAATTTTTATCTAACCAATATTTTGCCTCTTTAAAAAGTTTGTATCTAACTTTAGCTAGGCTATTTGATTCTAAAGGTGATATTACTTTTTTAAATAAGTTAAAAGTGATTGATTCTAAATTCCTTAGACTAAAAAGAACTTTCACTCTTTCTACTAGCCCATAAAATTCATTATATCCATGGAATTTCCAATTTTCTGGAAATTCCCATAAGCGAAAATCTAAAACCCTCACGAAAAATATGAAATTAGGTATCTTTTTTATTTCTAGGTTCTTATTAATTATTGATTCAAAAAAATCAAAATCCATTTTGCCTTTTTTTAACAATGATAAAAATTCCTTTCCAGGCTTATTTATTCTCACTATTTTTAAGTTGTTACTATTTGATAAGATATAATCCTTTAGTTTCATTTTTATTGATTTTAATAATTTTATAATTCTTATTATATATTTTTATAATCTATTTAATTAACAAGAAAGATACTTTTAATATTTACTATTTTTGATTTTTAATAAATTTGACTGCCAATTTTCATATTTATACATCTTTATACATCAAGAGAGGTTAGTTTATTTTTAAGCTTTAATCGTAAAATACTTTTATTTTTCATATTGAGCACATTGATAATATTTATAAGGTATATTTTTATAGTGATAAAACAATAGTATGTGGTCTATTGACTTAATTAAAAAATAATGCCTGATATGTAATGGTTTTTTGGGGTTATATGGCCTAGATATGGGTGCGGCTATTTTTTGGGTTGCCTTCCGACCTTATTTTGGTATAATGCAATACAGAAGACTTTAAGAGAGGAGGCCTTTATGATGGTAGCAATCGCATTGGCGATGTTTTTCGTTATAGTTAGTGTCATTCTTGTTCTATTCCTATTAGGTCGGAACACCAACGATGAAGAATTTCCTGACCTTATGACGAGTTATATAATTTATATAATGATAATAGTGTGGTTAATTGCCTTCTATCTAATTAATTACGTCTTGATTAGCAGGCTGTCATATCTCCTGCGTTAACTAAAGCTTCGGCCTAAGCAAAAAGGCCGATTATTCTTTTTAGGTTATTTTTTGAAATTAAACTTTATATTGATACTATTGATACCCTCGAAGTTAGATTTTTAATTTTACTTGACTTTATTATTATTTTATGCTATAATTAAATTAGAACACTAGGAAGGAGGAAGAAAGTATGGACATACCACCTGCCTTGACCATGGGAGTAGGCATAATACTGGTAGGAATTTGGATAGTATGGGCTTTTATTCAATACTACAGCGTCAAATCTAGAGGCAGCGGTCACCATAGAGGAGCGCTAGAAGCATTGATGTTTATGGTAGTTGGTGGTGTAGCTCTGCTTTTTGCCGCTGGTATCGCTCTAGTGATGTACGCTCTCATTAGCAAATAAACTCATCAAATCCCGATTGCTTATTCAACAATCGGGAATTTTTTTATTAAAATTTATTTAATGGAAAGAAAATTCGTTGTGTCATTAGGAGGAAGCTTGGTGGTGCCAAATGAAATTGACCTTAATTTTATAAGAAGATTTAAAAATTTTATTGAAAATAAAATAAGCAAAGGTAAAAGATTTATAATCATTGTCGGAGGTGGAAAAATAGCCAGAAAATATCAATTAGTAGCAAAAAAGTTAGTTAATGTTTCTGATAAAGATTTAGATTGGCTAGGGATCCATTCAACTAGACTTAATGCTCATTTACTTCTAACTATTTTTAGAAAAAACGCCTATTATCGAGTTATTAAAAATCCTAAGGAAAATATTGGCTGGAAAAGGAAAATTATAATTGCTGCTGGTTGGAAGCCAGGTTTTAGCACAGATTATGATGCAGTTTTGTTGGGTAAAACTTATGGTTCTAGGGTAATAGTTAATTTAACAAACATTGATTATGTTTATGACAGAGATCCTGATAGGTTTAAAGACGCTCAACCATTCAAGAGATTGTCATGGAATGATTATTTAAAGTTGATTGATCGAAAATGGTTACCTGGTATGTCTGCGCCGTTCGATCCAATTGCTTCAAAACTAGCTAAAAGATTAAAGTTTAAAGTCGTTATTATTAATGGTAAAAGGCTAAAAGAATTTAACAATTTTATTGATGGGAGGGATTTTAAGGGGACGATTATTGAATAAGGGACTAATTCCTGTGTTATAATTTGATTATTCCGGGGTAGTTCAGCGGTAGAACGCGCGGCTGTTAACCGCGATGTCGTAGGTTCGAATCCTACCCCCGGAGCAAAGTTTGACAACATGAGCGGTGGTTTTCGAATGTGTAAACCTTTATCTCTTTTTGCGAAGTTACTCTCTTAAAAATCGCCATTCAATAGTGGTTTTGTGATGAAGAAATAAAATTTAAAGCCTCCTCTTCGCTTTTTTCAATTGCAATTTCAACTGCTCTTTTAGCTATTTCTAAAAGTTCTTTGGCTTTCTTTCTTGCTTGATGAGATTTTTGAACAAGCTCTGCGATTTGACGTTGAATGTGATCAGGTAAAATGGGAATAAGCAATTGTCTTATTTGTTCTGGTCTCCAATGAATTATTACTGAGCCACCTACGTCACGTTCGACTTGACTTTTACCAATTATTGAATTTATACAAAGTGCTAAATATTCTTTATTTATTTGGTCCTCGTCAATTTTTAGTTTTACTATACCACTTGAAATTATCCCTTCCACATCTTCTTTTACCACATAAGCTATTCCAGGTGTTGCATCCTTTGTTAAAAGAAAATCTCCAACATTTGGTTTATATTTAATAAACCTCTGATAAATCTCATCACTTATATATTTTTGATCTTTATCTGTGAACCCATTCACGGATAAATTGCTTACTCTTAGAAATAACTTGCCGTTTTCAAGATAATTTTCACTTCCAACTTCAACCCCTTTTTGAATTTCACATAAAAAGCTTTTTAAGGGTTTAATTTCAATACCTCTATTTATTATCCTCTCCATCACTTCCTCATATGCAGGCTGGAAGTATTCTGCGTCAAGCCGTCTTGCAGATAAAGCATCAGAAAGTTTGGCAGTATAAGTTTTTTTGTATTGTGGTTTGTAGTCTTTTAAGCCGAGTTCTTCAAGAAGTAAACTTTCGGCTTGAGAGTAGAAGGTTCGAGATTTTTTTATTTCTTGCCATGCTGCGTTAGATAATTTTGCAATTTTATTTTGCAAATTTAAAGAAACTAAAGCAATCATAAAGTTTTTAAGCTCTTGAGCATTAACATTAGCCTGATTTACTGCTCGCCTTGAAAACCGATGGATCTGTTTCCTACCAAACTTGCTGTTTAGAAAAATATTTAAATAATCTGGTAAAAGACCTGAGTTTTTATTAACTCTTAACCTAATTAAATATGAAGCAAAAGTATAATTTCCCTCTAATTTAAATATTCCAGTTCTCCCTACAAATTCTTCTGCATT
>JANXBL010000001.1 GCA_025060575.1 Patescibacteria group bacterium
ATAAAAGCAACAACTACCCCCATCAACATTAAAATAACTGGTTCGAGGATGCTCAAGAATCTCTTTAAACTGTTATCCAGAGTATCCTCATAATAATCAGCTAAATGAAGCAAAACTTCCTCTAGGTTACCAGATTTTTCTCCAACATTAATAAGATTAACAAAAACAGGATCAAAATATCTAATATTTTGATTAAGAAGATCTTCTAAACGATGACCATCCTTTAACATATCTTTGATCTCTGTTAAAGTTTTTCGGTAGTAAAGATTATTAATGGTACTCGTACTTATTTCTAAAGAACTAATAATATCAACTCCACTTGACATCAATAGACCAAGATTACGACAAAAACCAACTAAGGTAGATTGACGAATGATATTTTTAATGATAGGCAAAGATAATAGTATCTTGTGAAAGTAAAATTTTATTTTCCTAATTGACAATAAAAGATAAAAAATTATTATCGTCATTGCTAGAGCAATTAAAATGAATGGCCATTTATTCAAAATAAATGTTGAAACAGCAATGAAGATTTTTGTTATTAATGGCAATTTAACATTTAATTCTTTCAAAACAGGCAATAATCTAGGAAAAACAAAAAAAATAAAAAGGATAGATAATAAAATTGTTCCACCGAAAATAAAAGCTGGGTATATTAACATGGAGATGATTTTGTTACGAGCTTCATTTTCCTTTCTCAAAACTAAAGCGATATAATCAAGATTTTGAGCTAAATTACCGCTTGCCTCTCCAATCTGAATAAGATTGATAAAAAAATCACCAAATTGTTTTTGAAATTTCCTTAAACTAGAATTAATGCTCAAACCTCTATTGAGATCTTCTTGAAGAATTTTAATAACATAGGCAAATGACTTTGAAATGTTTTGATTACTAAAAAAATTTAGGGCATCTAAAAGAGAAATTCCACTTCGCAACATTAATGACAACTGCTGACAAAAAAATATCTTTTCGGAGCGAGATATTTTTAAAAATCTTGGTTTATTAGTCATGAATTACCCTTAACACTTCTTCAATAGTAGTAAGACCAGCTAAAACTTTTTGAAAACCATCTTCAATCATTGTCGCCATACCCTCTTCTTGAGCTGTTCTTTTTATTTCATCACTTGATCTTTGAAGCATAATCAATTTTTTAACATTGGGGCTAACGAGCAAAACCTCAAAAATGCCGATTCTTCCCCAATAACCACTATTATTGCAAGTTGGGCAACCTTTACCGATGTAGACTGTTCTCTTTTCTCTAAGTTCATTAATAATTTTTTCTGGTACTAAACCAACCAAAGCATTAATTTCAACATCAGATAGTTCTTTTTCCTTTTTACAATTTTGGCAAATAGTTCTAACTAACCTCTGAGCAATAACGACATTAACGGTCGAAGCAATTAAAAAAGGCTCAATTTCCATTTCCAACAACCGAGGAAAAACTGTTGCCGAATCATTGGTATGTAAAGTCGATAGAAGCAAATGCCCGGTCAAGGCAGCGTTAACGCTAATTTTAGCTGTCTCCCTATCTCTAATTTCTCCTACCATAATGATATCTGGATCTTGTCTTAAAATAGTTCTCAAACCACTATCAAAAGTCAAACCAGCTTGAATATTGACTTGAATTTGTGTGACTCCTTCAATTGAATATTCAATCGGATCTTCCAAAGTAATAATGGTAATACTTTCGTTGTTGAGAATTTTTAAGATAGTATAGAGAGTGGTTGTTTTACCTGAACCAGTTGGACCAGTGACCAAAATCATACCGTAAGGTTTCCTAATAGCTTTAGTGATGACATAAAGATCTCGTCGAGAAAATCCTAAATTTTCTAGACTAAATACTTGTTGACTCTCTACCAATAATCTCATCACGGCATTTTCACCATAGTAGGTGGGCATAATTGAAACCCTAACATCAAATTCTTTTTCCCCTTCCTCTACCACATACTTAAAACGACCATCCTGAGGAATAAGATGTTCATCAATCCTTAAATTTGAAAGAATTTTTATCCTTGTCAGAATTTCATCTTGAATATCCTTAGGAAATTCAAACATAGTATGCATAACACCATCAATTCGAAATCTGATTTTGAGTTTATCTTGAAATGGTTCAAGATGAATATCTGAAGCTCTCATCTCGTAAGCGTATCTTATCAAACCATTAAGAATAAAAACAATTGATATCTGATCAGGCGACTTTTTTATTTCATTTTCAATTTCCCTTTTTATTTTTATTTTTATATCTTCCATCACTAAATCATCGTTACTTTAAATTATTTTCCATTTCTATTATTTTTTCTGTAACTACATCAACTATTTCGTCTATTTCCTTTTCAGGACAATAGATTGGTTCTCCAAAAAAAACTTTAACAATAAAGTTTCTGTCACACAATTTTAAAAAACTAAATTTTCCACTTATGGCAATTGGTACTATTTTGCCTTTTGTTTGCTGATGAAGATAACCAATCCCTCTATATTTTTTCTCAAAATTATCAGAAATTTTTCCTCCTGGGAAAATTCCCAATGAATAACCATTTTTAAAAAGTTCAATGGCTTTTTTGAGAGAATTTTCTAAGCCAATTTTTCTTCTGACCGCTACCGCACCAAAAATCCATTTTAATAAATAGCCAAACCATAAAAATTTGTAAGTGAAGAAAGAGTGCTTGGCTAAAAATCTGATAGGGAAAAATTTAGAATTAAATGGTAGGGCGGAGCCTATTACCCAAGGATCATAAATAGAAAAGTGATTACTCGCAAAGATAACAGGCCTATCTATTTTTTCCAGTATATCAGCATTTACTGCTTGAATTTTCTTGCTTACTAAAGGTCTTAATATTAACCAAGTTAAATTCCAGGTCAATTTAAACCAATATCTCATTTCTTCATTATAAATCATATCTCGAAAAATTTTACAAACCTTAATTTTCTTGACATTACTTAAATTCTGTTATAATAGAATTAATGACAAAAAGCCCTCAAGAGGCAAGTATTCTTTTAGTAGACGACGATCCTGATTACTTGGAAATTGTTTCAACTAAGTTGAAGCAAAAAAATTTTAATAACATTACCAAAGCTAAAAACGGCAAGGAAGCATTAGAATTAATAAAAAATAATATTTATGATTTAGTTATTTTGGATGTGATGATGCCAGAGAAAGACGGCATAGATGTTGCTTTGGAAATTATGAGTAATGAAAAGTTTAAGAATACCCGATTTCTTTTCCTCACTGCTTTTGGAGAAGACATGTATGCAGCGGGCAAATATATTGATCAGGGTATCGCAAAACAACTAGGAGCTTTAGATTTTTTCCGCAAACAAGAACCACTAGACAATTTTATTCATAAAGTTGAAGACATTTTGGGGCAGAATTAAATATAGCAAGTGGTTTATACTCGAACTCAAAATTTGAAATAAAGTAAATAAGATAAAAAATACAACATTCTTTTTTAATGGATAAACTGTTATGGCAATTAATTCAACAGGAAATAGAAAGACAAGAAGAAACTATCGAGCTTATACCATCGGAAAATTTTGTTGATCTTCAAACTCTATTTATAGTAGGCTCACCTTTGATGAATAAATACGCGGAAGGATATCCAGGCAAAAGATACTATCCTGGCAATTACATTATTGATAAAATTGAAAATTTGGCCAAAGATAGAGCTTTAAAAGCATTCGGCCTCAATGACACCGAGTGGACGGTTAATGTGCAACCTTATTCTGGCTCACCAGCTAATCTAGCCACTTATTTAGGTTTGATCGAACCTGATGAGAAAATAATGGGGTTAAATCTTTTTTCCGGTGGTCACCTTACTCATGGACACTCGGCAAGTTACAGTGGTAAATTATTCCATTCTATCCAATATTCTATTAACTATAAAAGTGAAAGAATAGACTATGAAGAATTGGAACGATTAGCATTGAAATATAAACCCAAAATAATTATTTCTGGAACAACTGCCTATCCACGAAAGATAGACTTTCAAAAAATAGGTAAAATTGCTAAAAGAGTTAATGCTCACCACATCGCTGATATTGCTCATATTGCTGGATTAGTTATAGCTAAATTACACCCTAGCCCCTTTCCTTATGCTGATGTAGTCACTATGACTACTCATAAGACTCTCAGAGGACCAAGAGGAGCAGTAATTTTTATGAGGAAAAAAAGTCTAGTTAATGGACAAAATATTGAGGAAAGGATAAATCGTTCCGTTTTCCCTGGTCTACAAGGTGGTCCTCACATTCACACTATTGCAGGAATTGCTTATGCTTTTGGTCAAGCTAAAAAGAATGCCTTTCTATCTTACCAAAGGAATATAATTAAGAATTGTCAGGTACTGGCGAATGAACTTAAAAAATTAGGGTTTAAATTGTATACCAACGGGAGCGATAATCATTTGCTCATCATAGATCTAAAACCATTGGGATTGTCAGGGCGAGAGGCAGAAAAAATATTAGAAGAATCAAATATCATAGCTAATCGAAATTCACTCCCTCATGACACATCCCCCTTTAACCCTTCCGGCTTAAGATTGGGTACACCTGCAGTTACTTCTCGCGGAATGAGAAAAAATGAAATTAAAATAATAGCTCGCTTTATCTATGAAGTTTTGCACGACAAAAGAAACGTAAGAAAAAAAGTTATCGCTCTCAGTAAAAAATTTCCTCTTCCCTATAAAAAATGGCTAAAACTTATTTATTCAACATTAACCACCTTAACCCACCGATAGCTACCACTAAAAGTCTTTTTTCTTCTAGTCTTAAATTTTATCTTACCCTCGGTTAAAGCGTAGAGGGTATCATCACTACCTCTTTTCACATTCTTGCCTGGCACTATTTTTGTACCTCTCTGTCTGACAATTATACAACCAGCTCTTACTTTCTGGCCGTCAAATAGTTTTACTCCGAGATACTTTGGATTGGAATCTCTTCCTGATTTGGTTGAGCCTCCTGCTTTCTTATGAGCCATGATCTAAATTCTTCTCCAATTGGTGGTTTTCGACCAATAATTACATTTTCCTTAATTCCCCTTAGCGGATCATCACGACATTCAAGAGCAGCCTTAACAAGTGCCCTTGACGTTTCCTGGAATGAAGCAGCTGATAAGAAACTATAGGCAGTAAGAGCAACATTCTTAATGCCTAATAAAAGCAAAACTCCCTTAGCTGGTTTTTTACCTTCCATTTTTAATCTTCTATTTTCACTAAGAAAAATATCTTTTTCTACGATATCACCAATAACAAAATCCGAATCACCAGACTCAATGATTCTTACCCTGGAAAACATTTTCCTAATAATAAGTTCAATATACTTGTTATGGGCACCAGCTCCTTGAGGATTATAAATTTTCTTAACCTCTTTTAGAATATACTTAAAAGCACTTTCCTTACCTTGAGTAGCATATATTCTTTTCGGATCAGCCAATCCCTCATTTAGCGCCTCTCCTTTTACTACCTTGTCGCCCTTCTTAATCAAGAGTTTAAATTTCTTGGGAATTTTCAAACTTACTGATACATTTTTCTTTGTCTTATGGCTTCTGCCTACAATTTTAACTAAGTAGTATTTAACCATATCATCAACCTTAACAACTTTTCCACTTAAAGGAGATAGAACGCTTTCCACCTTTGGTTTTCTTGCTTCTAAAACCTCCTCTACTCTTGGCAAACCTTGAGTAATATCAGCAACAGTCACTACTCCACCATAGTGAAAAGTTCTCATAGTCAACTGAGTTCCTGGTTCACCAATTGATTGAGCGGCAATTATTCCTACTGCTTCCCCGAGCTTGATCAATTTATCATTGGATAGATCTAAACCAAAGCACTTTTGGCAAACACCAAAAAGTGTACGACAAGTAAACGGAGAACGCACTCTAATTTGAGTAATACCAGCCATATCAATTTTATTAGCAATCTCCTTAGAAATTATCTCTCCCTTGTTGACTAAAATATTTCCTTCCTTATCTTTGACTGTTTCTAAACTAACTCTAGAATATATCTGCTCAGCAAAGCGATCATCATACTCTCGTAATTCATCCTTGTTAATCACTATTCCCTTCTCATCGCCACAATCTAACTCTTTAATGATAATGTCGTGCAGAGCATCAACTAATCTTCTTGTTAGATAACCAGATCGAGGAGTTTTTAAGGCTTTATCAGCAGCACCTTTTCTTGCTCCATGAGTACTTATGAAATATTCTAGCGGAGAAAATCCTTTGCGATAAGATGAAGTTATCGGTAATTCAATAACCTCTCCCTTAGGAGTATAAACTAATCCTTTGATAGCTATCATCTGTAACAACTGAGAATAATCACCACGACCACCTGACTCAATAAGCAAACGAGTGCTGGCTAAAGGACTAATCTCGTTTTTTATGCTTTCTATAATTTTCTTTGTTACTAAGCTCCAAGTTTCAACGAGTTGATCTTTTTTTTCCAAGTCGCTAATCCAACCTGCCCGAAAAGAATTTTCAATCTCTTCATGTCTTGCTAGGGCTTCATCCACTATTTTTCTTGTAGTTGATGGTTCCACAAGATCATCAATACCAATGCTTATTCCTACTTCAGTAGCGCATTTAAATCCTAATTCCTTTAAATTATCTAAAACGATAGCTGTTCTATCAACATCATAATTAGCTAAAATTTCCGAAATTAATTTAGAAATCATTTTCTTGTCAACAACTTCATTGACAAATCTAAAATCATCAGGCAGGGCTTGGTTAAAAATTATCCTTCCTACTGAGGTTTCTAAGTTTTCTTTGTCCTTAATTTTTTTCACTAAAATCTTCTCCTGAAGATCAATCACTTTCTGGTGATAGAGATAAATTGCTTCTTTCTGATCGCTCAATTTCTTAATGTTTTCCTGATCAGTTGGTTTTAAGTAAGTCAAATAAAATAAACCTGTTAGCATTTCATGCCTGGTTTTGACAATCGGATCACCAGTTGAGGGTTTTAATAAAATTTTAGAGGCATCCATAATTTCCTTTGCTTCTCTTTGAGCTTTTGTCGACAACGGGAGAAAAACTCCCATTTGATCACCATCAAAATCAGCATTATAACCCTCGCAGACCAATGGTGGAATACGAATAGCCAAACCTTCAATCAATATTGGGCGAAAAGCAAGAATACCAAGTTTATGAAGAGTTGGCGCTCTGTTTAACAGAACATATTTATTTTGAGCAACTTTTTCCAAGGCTGCTAAAGCATCAGGATCTTGACTTTCAATTAGAAAATTAGCTTGGCGGGTAGTCTGAGCTTTTTCTTCTTTCAAAAGTTCGTAAACAATAAATGGCTTAAAAAGCTCGAAAGCAATTTTCTTTGGTAGACCACATTCATTAATCCTTAGCTCAGGGCCACCTACAATTACTGATCTTCCCGAATAGTCAACCCTCTTCCCTAACAGATTCTGTCTAAATCTTCCCTCTTTTCCCTTTAAGCTATCAGCCAATGACTTAATTATCTTCCTCTGGCCGATAACTGTCTTTTCTTTTTTGATGCTAAGATCAATTAGAGCATCAACTGCTTCTTGCAACATTCTCTTTTCATTGCGCAAAATAATTTCCGGGGTCTTCAGTTCTAACAACTTTTTCAGACGGTTATTACGGTTGATAATCCTTCGATAGAGGTCGTTTAAATCAGAAGAGGTGTATTTACCACCAGCTAACTGAACAATTGGTCTTAAATCAGGAGGAATAACAGGCAAGATAGTCAATACCATCCATTCTGGTCGACGATTATGTTTAATAAATGAATTGATAAATTTTAGTTTTAATGAAAGAGTTTTCTTTTCAGCTAAATTTTTCGTCTTATTGAGACTTTTTAGAGTTTCTTTCTGTAACTCTTGAAGATCGATTTCTTCTAAAAATCTTCTAATTGGCTCAGCGCCAATACCTACCTCAAAGGTATTAGGATATTTTCGAGAAAGATAGAAGTATTCAGCATCCGAAAGAACTTTTTTAATCTTTATCGAATTTAGTTCTTCCTTGATCTGATTGAATATAAGTGTTTTTTGTCTTTTTTCATCTCGTGATTCTGCTTTGGAAACAATCTCCTTATATTCCTTCTCTATCTCCTTAAAAATCTTTTCTTTTTCCACTTCATTAACTCTGGTAATTACATAGGCTGAATAATAAATAACCTTTTCTAATTGATTAAGTGGAATATCTAAAAAAAGTTTAAGAGGATAAGGATAAACTTTTAAAAACCAAATATGGACTACAGGAGAAATAAGAGTGATATGACCCATCCTTTCTCTTCTTACTGAAGAATGGGTTATTTCAACGCCACATCTTTCACAAACAATTCCTCTAACTTGTGGTTTTTTATATTTTCCACAAGCACATTCATAGTCCTTAGTTGGACCAAAGATTACTTCGGAAAACAATCCTGATCTTTCTGGTTTGCCAGTACGATAATTTATCGTTTCTGGCCTTAATACTTCTCCTCGACTCCAAGTCAAAATTTCCTCAGGAGAAGCTATTTTTAAGACTATTTTTTCTATTTCTTCAGCTGGAAGTTTTTTGTTCATCTTTCTCTATGCTTTCTACTTTGACCGAATTATTTTCATTTTCGCTATACTCTTTTTCGCGGTAAATAATTTCCGGGTGAAAACCTAAACCACGAAGCTCACTTAACAAAACATCAAAAATGGTTGATGATGACATAATATTAACATCCTCACCTCTAGTTATTCTTTCATAAGTTAAATTTCTGCCGCGCACATCATCTGACTTTATGGTTAACATTTCATGCAAAATCTCGGTTGCTCCATGAGCTTCTAACGCCCACATTTCCATTTCCCCCAATCTTTGCCCACCAAATTGAGCTCGACCACCTAACGGTTGCTGAGTAATTAAAGAATAGGGGCCAATCGATCTAGCATGAATTTTGTCTTCAACCATATGGTTTAATTTCATAACGGTCATATAACCAACAACAATTTTTTCTCTAAATGGTTCACCTGTCAAACCATCATAGAGAACTGCCTTACCATCCTCTGGTAGATTTGCTTTTTTTAGCTCTGCCTTAACCTCTTCTGGTACCACTCCACAAAATGGGGGTACAACAGCACGATAACCTAAAGTATGCGCCGCCCAACCTAAATGAGTTTCAAGAATCTGACCAACATTCATACGAGAAATAACGCCAAGAGTATTGAAAATAATATCTAATCGCCTGCCATCAGGCAAGAAAGGCATATCTTCTTCTTTAGCAATAAGAGCAATGACACCTTTGTTACCATGACGATTTGCCAATTTATCACCAACTTGAATTTTTCTAATTTTAGCTATCTCAACAAAGATTCTCTTTAAAACTCCCGCTTCAACAATTTCACCTTTCTCTCTTTCCAAAATTCTTATTCTTACCACCCTTCCTTCCTTTCCTGGCTCTAAATATAAGGAAGAATCTTTTTTCTCTTCAGCCTTTTCACCAAAGATTGCTTTTAATAATTTCTCTTCCGGAGTCAATTCCACTTCTCTCTTGGGTGTTATTTTGCCAACCAAAATGTCCATCGGCTTGACATGGGTGCCTATCATCACCAAACCATCGATATCCAAATTTCTTAATCTTGCCTCAGGTACTCCTGGAATATCATTAGTGATAATTTCCGGACCAAGACGAGTATCCAAAACATCAACAGAAAATTCTTCTAAGTAAATAGAAGAAAATTTATCTTCTTTTAATAACTTTTCAGAAATAACAATAGCATCTTCATAGTTATAGCCATACCACGGCAAAAAACCGACTAAAACAGTTTGACCAAGGGAAAGACAACCTTCCCTAATGGCAGGACCGTCAGTTAAAACATCACCCTTTTTGACTTTTTGACCAACTTTGACAATTGGTTTCTGGTTATAACACGTAAATTCTGAAGTTCTCTGAAATTTTTTCAATTGATAAACTATTTTCTTAGACTTACCGCCAACTCTTAAAACAATATGGTCAGCATCCACTTCCTCAATTACACCATCTTCATCAGCACAAATTATCAATCCTGATTCTCTTGCCACTTTTTCTTCTAAGCCAGTGGAGACTAAAGGAACATCTGGTTTGATTAACGGCAATGCTTGTTTCTGCATATTGGTTCCCATTTGCGCTCGATTAGCATCATTATGATTAACAAATGGAATTAAGCTTGTAGAAACAGAAAGAATCTGAAATGGAGAGACTTCTATCAGCGTAACTTCCTCCCTATTAACTAGCAATGGTTCTCCACCCACTCTGGCTTCAACTTTTTCATCGACAATGTTTCCTTTGCTATCTAGATTGACAAATTTAGTAGCAATAACCTCATTTTTTTCCTGGTCAGCAGTTAACCAAACTAGTTCATCAAGTACCTTTCCGTTTTTCACTCGATAATAAGGAGTCTCTAAAAAACCTAAAGAATTTCTTCGAGAATATATGGCCTTGCTAAGATTAATACCTACATTCTGTCCTTCAACAGGAGTATGTACAGGGCAAATTCTACCATAGTGAGTTTGATGAACGTCCCTTGCTTCGAGAGTGGCTCTTTCTTTTGTTAAACCTCCAGGACCGCCAGCGGTTAACTTTCTTTTATGTTCAATCTCTGAAAGAGGATTAGTTTGATCCAAAATCTGAGACAACTGAGAAACATTAAAAAATTCATGAAGAGTATTGGTAAACTTGCGAGGATAAACTACTTGAGAAGGCATAAGAACCTGCGTCTTATCAACAGCACTCATTCTATCCTGAACATCTTTTTTGAGTCTAATTAAACCAATTCTTGCTTGGTTCTCCAACAACTCCCCCAAGTCTTTAACTCTTCGATTATAGAGGGCATCAACTTCATCAGCAGTCGCTTGAGGATCATTATTTAGTCGAATGATTTCTAGCACTATTTGTTTCAAATCTTCCTTCTCTAATATCAGAGAATCAGAATTTCTCTTCAAACGACGATTAAGGTGATAACGACCAATGGGGAAAAGATTATAGCGAGATTTATTTAAAAATGTATTTTCAAAATAAAAAACAGCATTGTCATAAGTATTAGGTTCAAAAGATTTAAGACGATGATGAATTTCAAGTAAAGCTTCTTCTTGTGTTTCAAATCTATCTTTTTTAAGAGTATTTTCTATAATATTAAATTCATCCTCCTTATTCTTAAAGTCATCAAGTATCTCATCGTTATTTTTATAACCAAAAGCCTTTAAGAGAACAGTTACCAAAACTTTTTTCTTTCTATCAATCCTTACCGATAGAACATCACTTGCTTCTGTTTGAAACTCTAACCAAGCCCCTTGTTGAGGAATAATCTTGGCGCCAAACTTTTTCCTTCCCCCGTAAACAAGATAAGTAAAGTAGATACCAGGAGAACGCATTAATTGACTAATGATTGATCTCTCGATACCATTAATAATAAAAGAACCCTTGGGAGTCATAATGGGTAAATTGCCAAAAAATATTTTTTGTGCTTTCTCATCTTTAGTAACCAAATTTTCTAACTTTAAAGTAACTCTTAATGGCGCAGAATAATTAGTGCCGTAATATTTAGCTTCATCCTCGGTGGTTAAGGGCTGGCCAATTTCATAATCTACAAAATCTAATTTCAATTCTTTCTCTGAATAATCATAGATGGGAAAATATTCTTTAAAAACTTTTCTTAAACTATCTTCCAGAAAATAATCAAAAGACTTTTTTAAATCCTCCAAAAGATAAGGCGGTTCTAAGTAAGAAAATTTTGAAAAATTTTTTATTGCAAACATTAAATAGAAGTCTTGAAAAAGACTTTTTAGTGATAAAAATAATTTCTTACTTTAACATTAAATCTTAGTTAAATATGATTATACCAAATAAATATTAACTCTGTCAAGTTCAATAGAATGCTAAGGTATTATAAATATTTTTGATATCTGTCTGATATCTCTTTCCAGTTTACTATGTTCCACCAAGCCTGAATATAATCGGCACGACGATTTTGATATTTTAAATAGTAGGCGTGTTCCCAAACGTCTAGTCCCATTATTGGAAAATCACCTCTCATTAGGGGACTATCCTGATTGGGCAATGAATATACCTCTAATTTTTTTTCTGGTGTTAGAATTAACCACGCCCATCCTGAACCAAAATGTTTAAGAGCGGTCTCAGAAAATAGATGTTTAAAGTTTTCGAAGGAACCAAAATTCTCCTCAAGGGCTAAAATCAATTTATCATCTGGTGATGTTGATTGAGGGCTCATTATTTGCCAAAATAGTTGATGATTGAAATGACCACCTCCATTATTTCTAATCGTTGTCTTTATATCATCTGGAAGCTGATCCAGATTAGATAGCAATTCTTCGATCGTCATATTTTGAAATCGTGGGTATTTTTCTAAAGCAAGATTAAGATTATTGATGTACGTCTGGTGATGTTTAGTATGATGAATCTCCATTGTCATTGAATCAATATAAGGCTCGAGAGCATCATAAGAATAGTTGAGAGATGGTAAAGTGTAAGGATATTTCATTTTGAATTAAAAATATCTATGTTTAATGTCGACTTTATTTTAACTTTACTCCCTTTTTTGTTCTGATCTCTTAACCAGCTTTTGTAAATAATAAATTCTCATTAGATCATCAGACGAAAGTTTACTAACTGAAAACATGGGCAAACTTATGCCACCAAAATCATCTCTTGATTCTTTTAAATATTCTAAAGAATCAACATTTTGAGTCTGATTAATAAAAACATTTAGCAATTCATATCGAGGATCATTTGGATTATTTCTATTAACTTCTTCTTGAAAAACATAAAGATAAAAAAGTTTTTCCATCAATAGACTTCTAAAAAAATACATCCTTATCAAATTATTACACTCTTTATTTAACTCTTCTAATTCTGATCTTAGATCTAATTTTTCTCCGCTTTCTCTTTTGCTAAAAAAATTGTCTATCAATTCTATTTTTATTTTTCTGTCTTCTTCGTCCTTACTAAATTTTTCAACATATTGATTAACAAGATCTCTAAAGATAGTTTGACTTAAAAATACATTTCCTGAATTTATTCCGTCAATAAATGCTTTAAACCTTAGATAAAAATCGAAAACCCTAATTTTCTCTCTTAATTCACGAGAAAGAGGAGAAAAAAGGCCGCTCATTTCTTGCCTTCCTTCTGTTATCTTTCCTCTTGTCATTGGTCCTTCTACTGATGCGGTGTATATGATATCTGCTAAATTGCCAAATAGAAATTTCAAAACCAAGTAATCTGGATAATCACTGCCTAAACTAAATCTTTCCACGAAAACACCTGGTGGGATTTCTGGTAATATCTTTAAACCCAAGATACTTCTCAATTGATTATACTTTCCCATCTTGATCGATCCTGATTCATCCTTTTCTGCCCATTCTGCCCCAATATGATCTAATCCTCCTAAAATAACCAATAGAAAAATTAGTTTTCCATAGTTTTCTGGCTGTTCATAATTATCCTTCGATATGCCAAGAATCTCAAAAATTTGACCTAACTCATCTCTGATTATTAATTCTGATAATAATTCTTTGACCTTTTTATCTCTTTCCAGAGGATTGATAGCCTGATTATCGATTTTAAATTGTTCATTTCTGTTTTCGAAAAAATCAAAAAATTCAGCTAAGAGGTAAAAAATTTCTCTCAAGAGGTCAATTAATAAATCATTTCCATCTTCTTTCGATATATGAAAAATTTGGTCCTTAGTCTGCAAAACAGGGTTATTATTTGAATCTTTAAGATTTCGGAGATTATTAAGAATACGCTTTAATTTTTCATCAGAAGAAATATTCTCTCTACTAAAATAATCATATACTAATTCACTAAATTTGCCTTGAAAATTATCGTCTTTCCCAAAAAATTCTAAAAAGGCTGTTCTTAGTTTTTGATAAAATTGAAAATTAGTTTTTGTTTCAGAAGTATCGATATTAAAAATTAGTCCGTTTTTACCTCTAGCAAAATTAAGAGTTATATTACCAAATTCAAATTTGTATGGTTTTTCAGTGTCCACACGACCATAACCGATTGGAACAGCAAAATAATCTGAATAATCAAGAAGATCAATTCTTCGAGACGCGAGATAGTAGTAAACTAGCTCCCAAGGCAAAAGATGATAAGTAGTAACTATTGCCATATTACCATTGTTCTTTTTCAGACCTAATCGTTCTCTAATAAGATTTCTAACTTCTCTTAATTTTTCTAAAGGCACACTAAATCTCTCTGCTAATAAATTCAAATCCTCTCCGCTTATCTTTCTCCTGGCATCTAAGAATTCACGAAAGTTTTTGAATTGTAAACCTTTTTCAAGCGGATTTTCGAAATTTCTAAGAATCTCTACCATTTTTTAATTTTATCAAGGAAATAATTAAGAGTGTTTAGAAAAATTCTTTGTTTATTAACTTTAAATTTTTCCAAATTTTTAACAAAATTTTCATAATTTTCCGCACCCAAAGGTGAGTGACGAAAATCAAAGCCAAAGTAGTCCGTACCAATAGCCAGGAGCTTAGGATTAATTTGTCTTAACTTATGATAATTAGCCAACCAATTTGTAAAAGTTGGTTCATCCCCCAATGAAGGAGGCAAAAGAGTTAAGCCAACAAGTGTTCTTTTATTAGCTATTTTTCTTAAAATTTTTTCGCTTAAATTTTGCCGAAAAGAGATGATCGAACTCAGATTGTTATGGGAAAAAATGAAATTATTCTCAGCTATTTTAAGAACATCAAAAAATGATTGTTCATTAAGATGAGCGCAGTCAATAATTCCTCCATTATTAACTATGAAACCAACAATTTTCTTGCCCAGATCTGTTAATCTATTTTCTGTTGTTAAACCACCAGCAATTTTATTGGCAAAATTCCATGTTAATCCAAAAACTCTAAAACCTAATTTCCAAAGAACCTCTATATCTTCATAGGAATCTACAAAATTTAAACCTTCTACGCCTAGAAAAATTCCTATTTGTCCATCAGAAATTTTACGAAGATCATTATAGTTTTTAATCAATCTAAAAGTTGGATATTTTCTGAGTCTGTTTAAAAAATTCTTAAAATTACATAAGAATTCATTGATATCAGTTAAAGGCGTTATTTTCTCATAAGTACTTTCCCATCTTAAAGATTGAACTTGAACAACCATATACTTCAGATTGACTTTTCTTGCTTGAACAATATCGAAGTGACGTTGAAGCGATGCTTTATTAAGAGTCAGGTAGGGCATATTTAGCAATCCTCTCAAATTTTTATTAAAGTACACCTCTAAATCAAGATGCAAATCAAATAAGTATCTTTTTACCAGATTCATTATTTTTATTATTTGTCAAAGCGTCTATTTCCGACTTAATAAGATGATTACCTTTTTCTACTTTAGCTATTAAATAATTAAGGGCATGTTTTGAATGAGGTTTAATAAATATTTTCTTTATTCTCACCACAAAACCATTCTTTATTAAAAAATTAGCTTTATCCGGATTGTTAGAGTGAAGAATAATTTCCTCTATACCAAAATATCTTAATATTTTGACCGAAGGACTATAATCCCTAACATCATGAGGAAAACCTAGATATTCATTAGCTTGATAAGTATCTAATCCCAATTTTCTCTGAACCTCATAAGCTTTTAATTTATTAAAAAGTCCTATACCTCTTCCTTCGTGATTTAAGAAATAGATCAATAAATAGTTTTGATCCCGATTCTTAGACATCAAACTCATAAAATATTCTAACTGTAAAGCACAATCACATTTCAAGGAGCCAAAAATTTCACTCGTGAAACAACAGGAATGTAATCTCACGTTTGCAGTTTTTTTGATATTTTTTTTGTTAATAATGGCAACAATCTCTTGATCGTCAATCTTAAAAGCATAGAACCATAACTCGCCGTATTGCGTTGGAACTTTAGTACTGATTGGTTTCTCAATTTTTTCCATTTTTTAGGTATCTAAAATTAAAAAACCGGGCTTGTATTTCCCGGCTAACTTTTAATTTAATTTAAATCCAAAATTAGCCGGGGTAGCCTCGGTTCAAAACGAACAAAATGTGAAAAATGGTTAGCATTTTTATTCTAATTTTTAATCAATTTTACCATGAGAAAATTTAATTTGTCAAGAAAAAAGTCGCCACTTGTGTAGGCGACTTTATCAAAACTCGTCATAAGTACTCAACAACTAATTCTTGGTCCAAAGGGACCAGATCACCTATGTTAAAGACTATGAATTGCTGGTTATTTACTAGATCTAACCAACCTGGCGCCTTCAAAAAAAGGTGAGGGGACAATAGATTGCTAAGACGCTGGAGATACCCGAAAGAAAATGACAATCCCTTCGGGTATACAATAATCCCTTCGGGTATACAATGGCATGAAACCTGTCTCTATCTAGGCTGATATCTTTATCAGCTTTTATCAAGCTAGAGAGCTCATCTTCTTGCCAATCAAAAGAAACCTGAGAGGAACTAAGGTGAGTAAAGTGAGATGGTACTTCATGCGCGACCTGATCTTTGCGAGGCATCTTCCAAATTTGCCGGCCTTCTACGTAACCCTTTAAGATGATATCGCCGAAAAAGCCGACAGATAGTATAAACACACTATTCCTCCTCCTTTCCCTTTTATAGGTTTTTATTTTAAATAAAACCATATTATTCGTAAAATCAAAAATTGTGATAAAATTACAACTAATAATTAAATTAAATTAATCTTGCCCCTGTAGCTTAATTGGAAGAGCAGTTCCCTTCTAAGGAAAAGGTTGGAGGTTCGAGTCCTCCCAGGGGCAAAGGGGCAGGTAGTTCAGTGGTAGAACGCCGTTCTGATAAAACGGAGGTCGAAGGTTCGATCCCTTCCCTGCCCAATAGTTGCCGTGGTAGCTCAGTGGTAGAGCGGAGGCCTGAAGAGCCTCGCGTCGGGGGTTCGATTCCCTCCCACGGCATAAAAAAAATTACTTATTGCTTTTAATTTTTTTTAGATTTTCTTGATGTTCAGGTGTGTTTAGAAGGCCACACTTTTTATATTTTTTACCTGAACCACAAGGACAAGGATCATTTCTGCCAACCTTTAAAGATGGCAAATTTAGCTGGACATTCATAAAGCTTTGAAAAACATAAATTCTTAACATCTTATGAAAATCAACAAAAGCCTGATAAGCTTCCGATTTAAAAGCAACGAGAGGATCTCTCTGGCCATAGCCTCTAAAACTTACCGATTGTTTTAGATCCTCAAGATAATGAAGGTGTTCAATCCAAAGATAATCATAAGTTCTTAGAATTATTGTCCTTAACAAATTTTCCAAATTTTCTGCTATTAAGTTTTCCAGCTCGTTAAATTTTTTTAAAAAAATCTCCTCAGCTTGACTTGGTATAACCCCAAAAACAAATTTAATGGTTTCTTCGTTTTCCTCACTAATTAAAATTTTTATCTCCTCCTTGAAATAATCACTCGCCTTTAAAGTCCCCAGTAAAAATTGTCTTCTCTCAGAATATATTTTTTCTCTCTGAGCATTGATTACATCATCATATTGAAGAAGGTGTTTTCTAATATCAAAATTAAAACCTTCAATCTTCTCTTGAGCATCTTCAATAATTTTAGTTACTAAATTATTTTCAATCGCTTGGTCAGGTGGGAAATTAAATTTCTCAACTAGATTCTTTACTCTATCTCCGCCAAATGTTTTAATCAGATCATCTTCGAGAGAAATAAAAAACTGAGTTTCACCAGGATCCCCTTGACGACCGCATCTTCCTCTTAGCTGATTATCTATTCTCCTTGCTTCGTGCCTTTCAGTACCAATAACAAATAGACCACCTAGCTCTCTTACCTTTTTAGCGTTTTCTTCATCAGGAGGATTTCCACCCAAAATAATATCAACACCCCTTCCCGCCATATTAGTAGCCACTGTTACTTGACCAAAATTGCCAGCCTGGGCAATAATTCTTCCCTCTTCTTCGTGATTTTTAGCATTTAAAACATTATGAGGAATACCCTCCTCTCTTAACATTTGAGACAACTTTTCATTTTTTTCAATTGAAGTAGTTCCTACTAAAACGGGCCTCCCTATTTTATATAACTCCTTCACCCTTTCTACAACTGCCTTCCATTTTGCTTCTTCCTTTAGAAAAATCTTATCTGGATGGTCTTTGCGAATACATTTTTTGTTTGGTGGTATGACAACAACCTCGAGATTATAAACTTTCAAAAACTCTTCGGCTGAAGTTAAAGCTGTTCCCGTCATTCCTGCTAATTTTTTATACTTTCTGAAAAAATTCTGAATTGTTATAGTTGCCACTGTTTTCATTTCCGATCTAATTGATACTCTTTCCTTGGCTTCAATTGCTTGATGTAAACCACCCGACCAACGTCGACCAAACATAAGCCGCCCTGTAAACTCATCCACAATAATAACCTCGCCATTTTTTACTACATAGTCTTTGTCTCGAAAATAAAGATAATTAGCGTTTAAAGCTTGTTCCAGGTGATGAGTTGTTTTAATATCTAAAATCTCATAAGGGTTATAGCCTAAAATTTTTTCTAATTTTTCTAATCCATTTTCAGTTAAAAAAACCTTTCTTTTTTTAGGATCAATTGAAAAATCAATTTCTTTTTCTAATTTTTTGGCTAGCTGATCATAAAAGTAATAAACATTTTGATCTTCTACATCATGGGCACCGATAATAAGAGGTGTCCTTGCTTCGTCAATTAAAATACTGTCCACTTCATCAATAATAGCATAGTTAAATCCTCTTACTTGAACTAGGTTTTGCGGATCAAAAACTAAGTTATCCCTTAAATAATCAAAACCAAATTCATGGTTGGTACCATAAATGATATCAGCCAAATAAGCTTCTCGACGAGAAATTGGCCTGAGATATTCATGATAGACTTGAAAGGTTCCAGTAACATCTCTTCGTTCATCAACCTTATCAAGAACAAAAGATGGATCGTAAATAAAGCTCTGGTCATGGATCAAACAAGCCACCGATAAACCCAACAGATGATAAATTTGTCCCATCCAGACAGTATCCCTTTGGGCTAAATAATCATTAACGGTCACAACATGAACACCATCACCAGTTAAAGCATTGAGGTAAGCAGATAGAGTGGCGGTAATAGTCTTACCTTCTCCTGTCATCATTTCAATTACCATCCCTCGATGCAAACCTATTCCTCCCAAAAGTTGGACATCAAAATGTCTTTGCCCTAACGTTCTTTTAGCAGCCTCTCTTACGAGCGCAAAAGCCTCTGGCAAAACACTGTCTAAACTTTCTCCTTCATTAATTCTTTTCCTAAAATTTTGAGTTTTATCCGCCAGCTTATCATCAGGGATTTTTTCATATTCTAATTCAAGGGCATTTATCTTCTCAACAATTTTTTGCCAATCACTCAAATAATCCTTCTTAAATACATTGAATAAATTCCAAGCCATAAGTAAATAATTTAGTTTGCTTGAATTTTAGTAATTTTAATCACCCAGCTAATTTTTTTATGTCCGCTTTTTTTGCGATATCTTGTTTTGGGACGATATTTTATGATTAGAGTTTTATTTTTCTTTTCCTTAACTAAATCAGCTTCGATGATAACATTTTTTACCAAAGGTCTTCCCAATAAAAATTTTTCCTCGTCAGCGTAAAGCAACACTTCATTAAAAGTTAATTTCCCATCGCTATCTTTTACTTTTTCAATTTCAATCTGGTCTCCTTCCTCCACCAGATATTGCTTACCTCCTGTTCTAAAGACAGCTATTTTCATTTCAAGTAATTAAAGATCAAAATATAAGAAGCGACCAGTGTATGGAGAAAAATAAAAATTAAGTTAATTTTAACAAAGATATTCATATTTTGGAAAAATCTGGCCAACACTTCATTGCCTAACTGGAAGATAGCAAAGATTAAAATTATTTGCCATAAATCCTCTATGGGTAGGATTAAAGAATTTTCTCCTAATGGTCTCTTAAAAACAACAACAAAATCTAATCCTAATTGATAAATAATTAGCCAAATAAAAAAAGGTAATATAAAATATAGCCAATAATATCTAAGTTTCATCCTTTGATCATTATCTCTGTTAATTCTTTAGCAATTACTTGAGCTGCTTGAGGTTTAGCAAACGAAATAGCAGCCTGATGCATTTTTTCCAGTCGCGATTCTTGGGAAAGTAAATCATTTATCAAAGTTATTAAAATATGTACTTGAGCATTTTCTTCCTCCAAAATTTCTGCTCCTCCATAGCGAGAATAAATCTGAGCATTTTTTATTTGATGAAGACCAGCAGTTTTTCTGTCTAAAGGAATGAGAATGCTTGGTTTGCCAAGAGCAGCTAGCTCAAATATTGTTCCTGAACCTGCCCTCGAGATAACTAAATCAACTATTTTCATTAAGTACATCAAATCTTCATGATTAATATAGGGGTAGGAATGATAACGACTCATTTTGGTTGGATTAAGTTGACTAATTAAACCTTTCGCATAGAAATAGACTTCATTATAAAATTTATCGCCAGTAATGTGAACAACTTGAGCAAGATTCAAAAGGGTCGGCAATGCTTTCACTATTAAATCGTTTAAAAATTTAGATCCTTGAGAACCACCCATTACTAAAATAATTTTTTCCTCAGGATTAAGATTAAACCTTTCATAGTCGCTCAACAGTCCTGGTTCTTTTAAGATATTACTATCTATCGGCTGACCAACAACTAAAACTTTATCTTTCTTTCGTCCAAAATAATCAGCAGCCGACTCAAAGGCTAAAGTAATTCTTTTAGCAAAAAAAGAGGCGAGGCGGTTGCTTAATCCTGGTATAGCATCAGAGTCGTGAATTACCACTGGAATTCTGAGCAACCAAGCAGCAACAACTACCTCTAAGCTACCTGGTCCACCTTTAGAAAAAACCACATTGGGCATAAATTTTAGAATGTAGTAAAAGGCCAACAGAAAACTAAAGGGTAGCTTTAATAAATCAAAGACATTTTTAAAGTCAAAATACTTTCTAACTTTGACTGTCGGCAGAAGATAAATATCAATTTTTTCTTTCATAAATACCTCGGTCTTTAATGGTTTGCATCCTAAGTAAAAAATCTTAAATGATCTTTGGCTATCCTTTAGAATATTTCTTAATTCTCGAGCAACAAAAATCAAGGGCAAAAAATGGCCGGCCGTTGAACCACCTGTTAAACAAATTCTAATCTCTTCCTTAACCATCTTTGAAACTATAAATCATTCCCAAACTAAAATAGATAGCTAATTGACCTGAAGCTCCCTGGCTAAAAAATGGCATCACCACTCCTGTTGGTGCCAAAAAACCAATGTTAGAACCAATATGAAGAAAAGCTTGGAAAAATAACCAGGAAGCAACCCCAAGGCAAAAAGCCATCTTCTCTATTTTATTAGTTTTTATACCTAAAAATATAATTCTAACGATCATTAATGAAAAAAGAAAAATAAGTAAAAGTACGCCCACAAATCCCCATTCCTCAGCATAAATAACAAAAATAGAATCAGTTAGCATTTGGGGCAGTCCCATAATTTTTACCTCTGATTTTCCTAAACCTTTCCCCCATAATCCTCCGGAACTAACTGCCAAGGTCGACTGTTCCACTTGAAAATATCTTTCCTTAAATACTTGTCCTTTAGTGATAAAAGAAATCAATCTTTCTTTGCGATAAGACCAGAAACTGCTTAGAACTAGAATAATTATTAAAAATAATAAAATCATAACTAAACTAACAATAAAATCCCCCTTTGACTTTATAAAACTAAAATAAACCGCTGATAACGAAATGAAAATTATTAAAACATTACTAAGAGAAGGCTGAAAAAAAATTGGCAACAAGAGAATCGTAGCAAAGGATAAAAATATTAAGTTTTTTGAAAAAATGGATACCTTTCTTATTTCTGATAAGATAATGATTAATAACAAAAGAGCAAATGGTTTGATAAGTTCCGAAGGTTGAAGGCTAAAATCTCCAATCATTATCCAACGTGCCGATTTACTTTCTAGCCTAAAAGGGGGTAAAAAAGCCAAAAGAATTAGAACATAAAAGAGCACGAAAAAAGCTAAAAAAAACTTCTTACCTTTTGAAAAATTCTTCCCCACCAAAGAACCGATAATAAAAACGAGCCAGCCTAAAATGGTAATTCTGAGAAAAAAATTATCTAAAAAATATAGGTAGGGATTAGATAAATTAATCAAGGAATAATAATATGAAGCACTAAAAAAATTTATCAAACCCAAAATAGATATAATAAATATCAAAGCAAAGAGAATTTGATCGTTTGATTTGGTAAACCACATCTAAATTTATCTTTTCTGCCATTGTTCTTCTTTACGAGCTTTTCTCTGTCCGTATTTCTTTCTTTCCACCTCACGAGCATCTCGGGTTAAAAAGCCTAACTTTCTAAATTTTTTCTTCCATTCTTCACTAAGGGATGCTAATGCTCTACTTAACCCCAAACGAATAGCATCTGCTTGTCCCCTCTTGCCTCCACCTTTGACTTTAACTGTTACCTTATATTCACTCTGGCATTTCACCTTTTTCAATGGTGCTTCAATAACTCTTTTTAACTCAAAATTTTCAAAATAATCATTGTAATCTATGTCATTTATTAAAATATTAAACTCCTTTCTTTCATCATTATCCCATAATCTAACTCTTGCCGTAGATCTCTTTCTCCTGCCAATGCCTTCGACGTACCTATCCTTACCAATTGTCGGTAAATCAACCAATTTTTCCTCCTCAAGATCAATTTTCTCCTTTTGCTGTTTCATATATTTTTATTCTTAAAAGCCTTTTCTTTCTTAATTTATTTTTAGGTAGCATATTCTTAACTATTAGACGAATAGTTTTGAGTTTATCTTTCTGCCAAAGATCTTTTAACGGAATCTCTCTAAGATGACCAATATAGCCGGTATGCTTTATAAAATAATCTTGATTAAACTTCTTTCCCGTAAATTTAACCCTGTCTAAATTTCTAAGGGAAACAAAAATTTCTGCATCCTTGTACGGTGCATAGTCTGAACGATGTTTCCCTTGTAAATAATAGCTAATAATAGTTGCCAATCTACCTAACGATATATTTTTAGCATCTAAAACGATTTCTTCTTTTTTCATAGTTCTTTAAATTATAGCATAAATCTTTTAAGATTGGGAATGATATTTTTTCAAAACGTAAATGGTCGCTACAAAAGAGATCATAAAGTTAAGAGCTTGACTTGAAATACTTGTTATGATTGCTCCGACTACTCCCATAGAAGGAATTAGAATGAAATTAGCACCAATATTAAAAATTGCTGGAATGAGAGTAATCCAAAAATCTAACCACTGACGGTGATAGCTTATTAGAGTAAAATCAAGCAGAACTGTCGGAAAAACAAAAATTAATATCCAAGAAAGTAGTTTGATAAGTGGAACTGAAGGTAAAAAATCTTTTCCAAAAATAAAAGGAACTATGTAAGGAGATAAAAGGTAAATTACAAAAGAAAACACAAAACCACTGACTAAGGAAATCAATAATAGTTTATAGAAAATTTTAAAAATTTTGTCTCTATTATCCTGAGAAACAGCCTTTTGAGCTAAGTAAGGATAAAGTGAAGTTCCAAAAAGAGACGTTAGAAAAAGTGTCGCATTGATTACTCTGCTTGCTATAGAGTAATGACCAATATCTTCAAATGATCTAAAGTAGGCCAGAATTATCTTGTCAGTGGCAAAAAATATGTAAGTTAATGTACCAAAGAGAGCTAAAGCAAATCCATTTTTAAAATAATAGTGAGTAAGAGAAAAATCAACCGTCAACTTCTCCCTCTTTTCTAAGAGAAATAAAACGTAAGCAACTATTAACCCAAATAAAGTTCCCCCTAAATAACCAACTATCACTACCAGAATACTTGGATAAATCAATAAACCATAGGTAATAATAGCAAAAAATACGATGCTGTTAATAGTAAGGAAAACTAATTTTTTTTCTACTTTTTGAATTGCCAAAAAGTATGCCTCTAGCATATTTTCTATATTCGCCAAAAGATAGAAAATGACAATCAACATGTAGGCTAAGAAATTATCACTTTTTTTAGCTAACGGATAACCTAAAATTGCCATCAAAGAAAAAAAGATTGAAAGTATCACCTTCAGGGAAAAAGCATTGCTAAAATATTTTTGTTTTTCTTCTCTCTGCTGATAATCTCTAATGAAAATATAAGAAATTCCCATATCAGCAAAAATGAAGAAAAATCCAACAAATGAATAAAGATACTCAAAAAGTCCTAATTTCTCAGGTCCAAGCATGCGACTAATTAAGATAAAAACTAATATTCTTAGTCCCTTTGATATTCCCTCAGAAAGATACAACCAAAAGGCATTTTTTATCACTGTTTGCTTAGGATTAATATTTTTAAAAAGAAAGTTCTTTATCTTTTCCATTTAATTGTTCTGATATGAAGATTTTTATATCTTTTATAATCTTCCTTTCTTAAAAGACCTATCTGGGCTCCAAGTTTTTCAATATTAGCAGAAGAATTAGCACTTCCCCAAATAATCGATTTCTTAATGACATCTTCGCTAATATCTTTAGCAATAACTAAGTTAGCAAAAAAAGCACTGGCAAAGGCATCACCTGCTCCAGTCGTATCAACTAATTGACGAGGCTTAAAAACATCAGCAATAAAAATCTTATCTTCATAAAAAGTTATTGACCCATTTTCTCCTAATGTCAAAACAAAAATTTTGGGATTGATTTTCTTTACCAACTCCTTTCCCAACTCTAAATTTTTATCTCCTCTTCCCAAAAAAGATATTAGTTCATCTCTATTTAGAAAAATTATGTCTGCTAAAGATAGACTCTTGTTTGATTCTCGTTGAGAAAGAAATTTTTTACTTGGATTGACAGAAATTAATCTTGCTTTTCTTCTAATTTTACTCAGAAACCTCAAAAGAATATCAGGGCTAGTGTTAGCAGTAGTCAAATAATAGTAAAAATCTCCTTTTTCAACCTTCTCTAAATCTGAAGTGCTAAAATGGTCGCTCAATCCTCGATAGACAAAAACCGTTCTTTCAGAGAATCTGCTTTTTGCGCTAAGAACAACAACTGAAAATTGACTATCTCCTGAATGGAAAAAAATTTTTGTTTTTAATTTTTCTTTCTTAACTTCGGAAATAATAACCTTACCAACTAAATCTCTACCCAGACGAAAATAAGCAGTATAATTAATTCCTAAATTACGAAAAGTAGTAGCAGCATTTAGAGCTCCTCCTCCTAATGAAAAGTAGCTATGCTTGATATCTATTTTTTTTCCTTCTATGATTTGTTCTTCTGTTTGAAAAATAATATCCAATGTTCCGCTGCCAATAGTTATGATTTTCATAGCTAAAGATTGCCCCCACCAAGGAGGTGGGGGCAGGACACAATGGAGCCATCAAGTACTCCAATGAGTCCCAGCAATCTAATTATAAATCAAAAAAGATTAAGTTTTTGTACTTATTAAATATCAATAATAAAATCGAATGCTAAATATCCTTTGGAGCGAAATAATTTTGTCTGATGATAGGTAACCGCCTTAATATCTCGACTAAACCCCGTTACTTTCTTACCAATTAGCAATCCTTCAATCAAATTAGATGATATGTTTTCGCTTTTAAAATTTAAGAAAATTACCTTTTTAGTTGAGGTAAGAAAAATAACTTGACTGATGAAATCAACAAGGAGAGTAACTTGATCATACCCAATTATCTTTATCTTTTTGCTCAAACATTTATCCGTTAGCGATGGCCCCCAATAGTCTGCTAAAGCTAGAAGAATGTTATTAATTAGTTCTGGCAAACTTGCTCCATAAGCTCTAATTTTTATATCAGCTGTGTGAGAAATAAAACGATACTTTCTCATTTAGGTAAAATTTTATCAAAAGGAAGATATGCTTTTAGAACCGGAGGAATTTCAATGTAATTTTCTCTCTGATAGTTTTCTAGAATAGCAATTAAAATCCTCCCGATTGCTAAGGCAGTAGCATTGAGAAGATGAGGATATTCTATTTTTCCATTTTTTCTTCTTATTCTTAAATTTATCCCTCTCGCCTGAAAATCAGTAGTATTAGAGCAGGAATGAGTTTCTCGATATCTCTCTTGTCCTGGTAACCATACTTCAATATCATATTGCTTGTAATCGGTAAAACCAATATCACCACTGCAAACAAAAACCACTCGATATGGCAAATCTAATGCTTGAACAATTCTTTCTTCTAACGATAGTAAAAATTGATGCTCTGCCTCAGAGTTTTCGGGTAAAACAAAGCTAAACATCTCTACCTTATCAAATTGATGAACTCTCAAAATACCACGAACATCCTTGCCGTAACTACCAGCTTCCCTCCTAAAGCACGTTGAAAATCCTAAAAATCTTATAGGTAAATTAGTCTCTTTTAGTATCTCGTCGGCGAAATAAGGGCCTAGGGTATGTTCTGCGCTTCCGACTAAATAAAGATTGTCCTTTTCTAAAAAATATCTCTCTTCTCGATCAGACAAAGATAATCTGCCCATACCACGATAATACCTTTCCTTAATAAATACTGGCGGTAAAACAGGAACAAATTTTTCCTTCAACAAAATGTCAAAAACGAATCTTACCAGAGCCAATTCTAAAAGTACAGCTTCATTTTTAAGATAATAAAATCGACTGCCACTTACCTTAGCAGCTCTTTCAATGTCAATCAAATCGTAAATCTGACCGAGCTCGACATGATCTTTGGGACGAAAATTAAAAAAAGGCCGCTCGCCAATCTCTCTAATAACGACATTTTCCTCTTCACTTTTTCCTCTAGGCACTTCTTCACTAATAAGATTAGGCAATAAATCTATCTTTTCCTCAATAGATTGTTGCAATTTTCTTATGTTCTCTTCAATATCTCTTAAGACTTTTTTATTATTTCGTAATTCCTTAATCTTTTGTTCATCAGGTTTATGTTCAGAAAATTTATTAATACTATATCTAATCTCATCTTTTTTCTTAATCAAAGAGTTCATTTCTCTCTTCAAGTTAATTAATTCATCAACTACCGGTAAAAGCTCCAATCGATTGCGCCATATTAAATTCTGCCGATATTTTTCAGGATTTCTAAATAAGTCTTTAAGATCAATCATTTATAATTATTTCTAATCGATGAGAAAAAGAAAAAAAATAATTAATCTAAAGATAATTTTAACATTTCTTATTACATTTACTATCATAACATATGCTCTATTTTCAAAATTTGAAAAAGTAGTAATCCAACCGATAACCTATGAATCCTACTTAAAAAATTACTTCATCCGTAAATCTCTTTGGCAGATATATTTTAGTATCAACGAGATTATGAGAGTATTTCCAGAAATAAAGGAAATCGAACTTAATAAAAACATTTTTAATAAAACTTTGGTGGTTAGATTAACAATCTCTCAAAATATTGCTATCATTTGCGATCAGCATAAATGTCTTTACCTTGATAACAGCGGTCAGATAATTAAACCAACAATCATAGATAAAAAAAAGCTAGTCAGAATTAGTTCATCGCTTAACATTGAGGAAAGTTCTCTTCTACATCCTCAATTAAGAGAATTTCTAATCTATCTCTTTGAGTATGCTAACTTCAGCTCACTGATATTAAGAGAAATCAAAATATATCCTAATTTTGATTTAGGAGTAATAGACTTACAGAATCGTGAGTTTCTTTTTGATCCCAGTAAAAATCTTGAAGAACAATTCAAAAAATTCCATCTAATCCTAGAAAATGAAAAAATTATTGGGTCTCGTTTTGATCTCCGAATCAGTAAGAAAATTTATTACCGATAATATATTTAAGAATTTCTCGGAGGTAAACACTCACGATGATAGATTGGTCTATCTTTGGAGGGTAAAAACGGCAACTCTTTTATTTCACCACCGCATTTAGCACAAATCCATTTTTCACCATTCGCTGGATGGAACATTCTTCTCATTCCTCCTCTCTGTCGTTGATAAGCCATTGGACGTTTATCCTAAGGAAAATTTAATTAACGACTTTACAATTTTACTGGTTTTCCTTAGGACAACGTCCTTCGGATAGCTCTAACAACCAGTAAAATTTTTAACCATCCTAAGTATAACATTTTTAATCTCAAAATCAAATTAATCTCTCCCTTAACCAATTCAAAATTTGTTCGCCCAGTTCAGGATGACTATTGAGAATATCTGTTCCATGTTTACTACTTTGAAAAATAAAATACTTCATTGTTGGATACCACTCTCTTAATGAATTGATTGCAGCCACTGCCGAAGAATTTTCATCGCTTAAAGTCGCTATCAGGAGGATTTTCTGTCCAAATTCATCATTTTTAACTCTTGCCAAGGTTATACCATGATAATTGAGTCCAGGTGATAACAAAACAGCTGCTTTAATTTTTGGGTTTTCGCTTAAAAATTGATAAGCAAGATTAGCTCCAATACTTGCCCCAATTAAGAATTGTCTACTCTTCTCAAATCCTTCTTTCTCTAGAAAAAGACTCGCGGCTTCAAGATCGTTAATTGAGTTCTTTTCCTCTTCGAAACTGAATTGAAGATAATTAAGTTTCCCCATAATTGAATTAACGCTTTCTCCATGGCCTCTCAAATCAATCGATAAAACAGTAAATCCCTCTTTCTGAAAAAAAGTGGCTAATTGTCGATAACTCTCCCTGGTCGCTGGTCTCATATGAATAAATATTCCCGCATACTTGGCATCTTTATTGGGATAATAATCAGCGACAATAGTTACTCCATCTTTGGTAATAAATTCAACCTTCTGAAAAGTTTCCATCTTTGAGCTTTTGAAAGTTAATTTGACCATTAACATTATTGCTAAAATAATCACTGTGGCTAAAATTATTATGAAAAAAATCCTTTTCATCCTAAAAAGATTTACTGATTAAATACTCTACCGGAGCAAAATCGTCAGTCAAGATAATTGCTGAACTAAGATCAATCTTTTTCCAGTCAATTAAATTATCGCTAAAATCTAATTCACTACCCTTAACTCGAGAAAAATCAATCATCTTGTTTTCATCTTTTATGCCGATTAAAATAAAATTTCTTAATTTTCGATAAGCAGGTGGACTAGCAACAAAAAAATAAGTATTGGGAAAAACAGAAATAAAAGTTTTTAATTCAGAAGTGACAAAATTGTTATCTTTTTTCTCTAGTTTGCCAATAACATTGGCCCAAAAAAAACCATTTTCTGAAAGTTTCTCCTTCGCTAACAGGAAAAAATCTCTGGTAGTCAGATGATGAGGGATAGAATAAAAAGAGGAATAAGCATCAGCAAAAATAATATCATATTTTTCCTTGGTCTTTTTAAGAAAATTTCTCGCATCATCTGTGTGATTAAATAATCTCGGATTATCATCCAAGCAAAAATATTTCTTGGCTAAGTTATAAAGACGATGCTCGATCTCCGCTACGTCGATCCTTTCGATTTGTCTATTTTCTCGAAGCAGTTGACAAGGTAAGGTGTAAGCACCTCCTCCCAAGAAGAGAATTTTCTTGGCATCAGGATTAATTAACCGATAGAGCGAATAATACTTAGCGTAATCAAAGACTAATTCATTGTTATCAAGAAAAATTCCACTTTGATACGATCGATCATGTTTTAATAATCTAGCCAAACGACCATTTAATTGAATTTCTTCAATCGTTATTCTGCTATACACTCCATCCTTTTGGAAAATAACTGGCGGTTGATATTTAAAAATAAATTTAGACATTAATCCCAAAAAGATAAGTGCCATAAGAAGAAAGACGATTAAAGAATAGTTTTTGTTATGTTTTTGAGTCAATAAAACACCTGTTAAACCTATTATTATTAAAACAGAACTTGCCATCTTGATAATCATTGATAAACCAAAATTAGGAATCAGATAAAAACCGGCTATAAAACTACCGAGGATACTTCCTATAGTCGACCAAAAGAAAATTTTGCCCGATACTCTACCGATTTCACCAATTTCTTCTGTCTTTAACTTAATAGCTAAAGGAGAGATAGCTCCTAAAAATAAACTTGGTAAAAAAAAGATAAAAATGCTTGAAACAACAGGTCCTACCTTAATATCAAATGCACTCTCTAAAAATATTAAAAGTGGTTCAGAAATGATAAAAATTAGAAAAAGAAAAATACCACCGGCAAGAATCAAAAAATAAAAAAGAGCCCAATCCGGCCTTCGATCAGCAAGATATCCTCCCAAATAGTATCCTAAACTCAGACCACCTAAAATTACCCCCAAGATACTAGAAACAGTATAGATAGTATTACCAAAGTATATGGCTAATAGCCTTACAGCTACAATCTCAATTATCAGAATTATTGCCCCAACAATAAAAACAATTCCATAAGTTAGATACTGACGAACCAAACTCATTCAAATGTGCCCAGGGTGGGAGTCGAACCCACAAGGCCCGAAGGGCCATAGGATTTTGAGTCCTACGCGTCTGCCAATTCCGCCACCTGGGCTTGTTATAAAAATTTTAACACAAACAGGTATCAGCTAACCCTTATAGACTTTAACTTTTCATAAGTGGCACCAGAAAAAGAAAGTTGAGATTGAAAAAGAGCGATTTCTGTTAAAGATACTTGCCAATTTAAATCTTTTGCAATGTTCCCTATATCTTTACCGCCTTTAATTCTTAAAAGATTAATATGCGGAATCAAAAGACGATTTTCTCTCTTATAATCAACTCCCTCTCGACTAAGTTTATTTTCAAATTCTTTCTTTATGTCCTCTAAATATTGATTTCTTGCGCCATATAACCAAAGCATTCTCCTATTTTCAGGTGGACCATAGTCAACTTTCGTTATTCGCAGCTGAAGAGGTTGATCGAGCTTAAAGGAATCAAAAATTTTAGCAACCTTCAGATAACTTTGATAATCAAGATAGCCTAAAAAAATAATCGTTAGATGTAAATTTTTAAGCGGAATCCAATCCAAATTCCTTCCGCTTATTTTATCTAATTCCTTTTCCAAAAAGGCTATTTTCTTAATCAACCCAGAGGTTAAAGTAAAAGCTATGAATAATCTTAATTTCATACCGGTCAATTTTCAGATATTTTCTTTACTCTAGAAATATCAGTTATTAAGTCGGCTAAGAGAATGTTTTTATTATCCTTTCTCTGGAGAGAACCTACTAGATAGTAAATTTTACCTTCGCTCAAAATTTCAAAATATTGTTCATAAATCTTCGGGAAAAGCATAACTTCAATTTTATCTGTCATATCTTCAACGTCCAGATAAACAAAAGGTTCTTTCTTTTTGGTTAAAGATCTCTTAATCTCATTGACAACACCAGCGATGCTTACTTTTACTCCTTCATTTAGCCTTAAAACTTCACTGATTGTTTTAACCTTACCTCTTAGCTTTTCACCGTATTTTCTAAAAGGATGTCCAGAAATATAAACTCCTAACAATTCCTTTTCCCACTGGAGAATCTCTAGCTCATCAATTGGTTTGCCCCTTCTTAAAAAGAAATCCACCTTATCATTACCTCCAAAGAGAGTTCTGGTGTGATTAAAATTTTTTGCTTTTTGCATATGTTCTAATAGATAATCAATATTATTAATCAGAATATCACGATTGAAAAATCGATCAAAAGCTCCAGCTTTAATCAAACTTTCCAGCGATTTTTTATTTAAATCCTTATGATTAACTCTTTTTAAAAAATCAGACAGATTAGAAAATGGTCCGCCTCTAATTCTTTCTTCCTCAATAAACTTAATCAAAGGTTTACCAACGTTTTTAATCGATCCTAAGCCAAATCTAATTGTCCTATCATCAACAATCGTAAAATGAAAATTACTTTCATTAATGTCTGGCGGTAAAATTTGAAAACCATAATCTCTCAAGTCTTTCAAATACACTTTCACTCGATCAATGTCTTTGGCTTCATGGATTAAACAAGCTGTTAGAAATTCAATAGGGTAATGAGCCTTTAAAAAAGCAGTCTGATAACCGAGCATTGCATAAGCAACAGCATGACTACGATTAAAACCGTAACGGGCAAATGGTTCGATAAGTGAAACTATCTTTTCAGCAATTTCTTTTTTAATATTATTCTTTATCATCTTTTCCTTTAATTTCTCCAATTGTTCACTAAGGAGAGATTTTATCTTTTTACCTACTGCCTTTCTTAAAACATCAGCTTCAGTGGGGCTATAACCAGCTAATTCTTGAGCAATTTTCATTAATTGTTCTTGATAAACCATAATTCCAAAGGTTCTCTCCAGAATTTTTTCTAATTTAGGATGTAAATATTCTACTTTTTCTTTGCCAAATTTTCTCTTTATAAACGAAGGAATTAATTCCATCGGCCCAGGTCGATAAAGAGCTATTAAATTAATAATGTCCTCTAAGGATGTAGGTTTTAAAGCCTTTAAATATTCAGTCATTCCCCTTCCTTCTAGCTGAAATATGCCTATTGTTTTCCCTTGTCTTAATAATTCAAAGGTTAAATCATCATTAAAATTATCATCTTCTTTTATAGTAACTTCATGGTGATGTCTTTGTTGGATTAGTTTTCTAGCATCCTCAATGATTGATAATGTTCTTAAACCTAAAAAATCCATTTTTAACAATCCAAGATCATTAACAGCGTACATATCATACTGGGTAATAATCTCCTTTTCTTCTCCTGGTGCGAATTGTAGTGGTACATAATCTATTACCGGCCCTGGGGTAATTACTGTACCACAAGCATGAACAGAAGCATGTCTAACCACTCCCTCTAATCTTTTAGCTGATTCAATAATTTTGATATAGGCTTCATTTTCTCGAACAATTTTTTTAACATCTGATAAATTTACAGCCTCTTCTAAAGAAACATTAGCAGGAATCAGACGAGCCAGTCTATCAACAAAAGAAAAAGAATAACCTAAAGCCCTCCCAGCATCGCGAACCGCTGCTCTTGATGCCATCTTACCAAAAGTTATTATCTGAGCAAATCTATCTTGACCGTATTTTTCCTTTAGATAATCGAAAATTAAATTTCTCTTAACATCGGAAAAATCAATATCAATATCAGGAAACTCTATTCTATCAGGGGTTAAAAATCTTTCAAAAAGTAATCCATATTTGAGAGGGTCAATCTCAGTAATATTTAAAAGATAAGCTACCAAACTTCCTGAAACCGACCCCCTGCCAGGGCCAACTGCCAATCCCTTATTTTTAGCAAAATTAACAATATCCTGAACAATCAAAAAATAGCCAGCAAAATTAGTTTTTTCAATGATTTCTAATTCATGTTCTAATCTTGATAGATATTCCTTGTTTCGAATTAAATTACGGAAAGAAAAACCTCGTTCACAAAGTTTCCTCAGATAACTAATTTCGCTCTCTCCTTCAGGAAGAGGAAAATGTGGTAATTTTGACTTACCTAACTGAATCTCAAATTCGCATTTCTCAACTATTTCTAAAGTATTCTCCAAAACTTCTGGCATATCGCTAAACAATTCATTCATAGTCTTTTTATCTGCTAAAGAAAAATCATCCTGCTTCATCGTTAACCTTTCTTCCTCCTCAATATCTTTACCAGTTTGAATTGCCAAAAAAACATCATGAATACTGCTATCCTCTGGTTTTAAATAATGAGAGTCATAAGAAGCAACGGCTTTAATTCCTAAATCTTTTGCCAATTCTCTCGTCAATTTTTTGAGTTTAGCCGAGTCTTCAATTTTAGGATGATAATTAACTTCGATATAAAAATCATCGCCAAAAATATCCCTGTATTCAATTGCCTTTTCTTTTGCCAAATCATATTGGCCTCTCAGTAATAGCCTTGGTATTTCACCGCTAGGGCAACCAGAAAGACAAATTATTCCTTCATGATATTCTCTTAAAATTTCTTTATCAATCCTAGGTTTATAATAGAAACCTTCTAACCAACCCTTGCTAACTAGTCTAACGAGATTTCTATAACCAGTTTCATTTTTAACTAATAGGGTGAGATGATAACTTCTTGAATCTATTCTGGGTTCTTTATCGAATCTTGAACGAGGAGCTAGATATACCTCACATCCAATTATTGGTTTTATTCCAGCCTTTTTAGCCTTTTTATAAAATTCGATAGCACCGTACATATTACCATGATCAGTCAAAGCTAATGCCCTATAGTCAAGATTAGCTGCCCTTTCGACTAGATCATCTATTTTTGATAGACCATCTAATAAACTATAATGAGAATGAACATGAAGATGAACGAACTCCTTCATCTCAAGAAAATTTTACCTAAGAAAAGAGACAAGTCAAGTTCATGGTTCACTGAAAAGAGAATTCTAAGGTCTAACAAAAATCTACTGGCCATTGATGAAGCAGGTCGTGGTGCCTTAGCTGGCCCATTAGTGATAGGGGGAGTTTATTTTACTCTTGCTAAAATAAAAGCTTTAGAAAGAGATGGGGTGAAATTTTTTGATTCAAAAATGATTTCGCCTTATGAAAGAAGTTACTTTCTAAAATTAATTAGAAAATATGGCCTTAAGTTCAAAGCAGTGTCTGTTAATAGTACAACTATCGATAGAGTCGGAATCAACACCGCATTTTCTTTGGGAATTGAAAAATTAATAGATTTATTTTCGCCACAAATTGTTGTAATCGATGGTTTACCAACTAAAATTAACAATAAAAAATCGGTTAGGGTGAAATTTTTTATTAAAGGCGATCGAAGATTGTCCTCAATCGCTTCTGCCTCTATTGTGGCTAAGGTTTATCGTGATCAACATATGATAAAAATTTCCAAAAAATATCCAGAGTATGAACTTGAGAATAATAAAGGCTATGGCACAATTTATCATCGCTTAGTCATTCAAAAATTAGGCTTGACAAAAATTCATCGCCAAACTTTTGTGGGTAAATTTTTTAGTTGACAAATAGCATATTTTCGGTTATAATTCTTATTAGAACACTAAACCAGAAGAAAGGAGGCAAGAAATGGCGAAGACAATAATTCTCGCCATTTTTATTCTGACCAACACCTCACCATCTAAACTCAACCCTAACAGTCAACCGCATAACCTATCTAGAGGTAATGTGGTAGTAAAAAAGGTAACATTTGAGGCAATAGCCACGAGCTATTGTCTACGAGGGCGTACAGCAACGGGAACTAAACCTAGAATAGGAACCGTCGCTGTAGACCCCCGTATCATCCCCCTCGGCAGTAGAATTTATGTCGAGGGGTATGGCTGGGCTCGAGCAGAGGATACGGGTTCAGCTATCAAAGGGAAAAGAATCGACGTCTGGCTTCCGTCAAGAAGTCAGGCACTAAAATGGGGTGTTAGGAAAGTAAAAGTGACTGTCTTCATTTCTCAACCCCAGCGTCAACTAGAAAGAAGACGCTAATTTTTCATTTTTCCTAATAGGCGACATTTTATGTCGCCTATTTTTTAAAGAGAAATCTTTAACTTCTTTTTAATGCCTCGAGGATGGAGTTTGCGAATAAAATAGAGCTTTGCCCTTCTTGTCTTTGCCTTGCCTAAAATTTCTATTTTCTCAATTGTAGGCAAATTGTAAGGATAGGTTTTTTCAATCATTTGACCACCAGCCTCGCCTCTGACAGTAAACATCACTCTTGTTCCCTTTTTGTTCCTCACTGAAATTACCAACCCCTGAAAAGCCTGAACAACATCTCTTTTCTTTTCCTTAAATCTCTGCCACACTTTCACCAATAAGCCAGGTTTAATCTCAGGTAAATCATTTCTGACATATTTTTTTTCAACTAATTGCACTAACTGATGACTCATCTTAAACTAAATTTTATCATAAATTTCGGTAGATGGTAAACTTTTTACTTTTCGAATCATAAACCCAAAGTTCATAGGAAATTTTCCTAGCAACTGGTAATTTAAAAATTCTACCTGCCTTGTATTTTCTCTTTCTATCCATCTGAACTTGAATCAATCTCAATTCTTTTCTATTAAGAGCAATAATATCGAATAAACCAAAAATATCCTGCGAATGAAATCTAACTTTAGCCGGTTTCCAAACTAAAAATTTTTCCCTCTTCAACTTGTCAAAGGCTAATTTTTCAACTCTTTGCCCTCTTTTTCGTCTTTGAATTTTTTTCTTCTTTTTCGCTAATTTCATCTATTAGTTCTAGTACCTTAGTTGCTTCTCTGATAACTCCAGATGGATAAAAAAACACCTTTCTTGGTAAGTATCTTAAAAAAACTCTTTCCACTATTTCTTCTCTTATCTTAAAGCTATTTCTATTTAAAAAGGAAATTACTTCCTTTTCTTTGTTATCAGGAAAAATACTAAGAAAAATTTTCATTGTTCCGCCCTTTTTGGGCAAATTTAAATCAACCACTGTAAATATCGTTGTGTAATCAGGCAAAGTTTCTCTGATAATTTCTGAAATCTTCTTAATTGTTTCAAACTTCTTTCTTTCCTGCATCAATAAATAATCTTAATCAAAATATGTTAACTTGACAAATTATTTTTACTTATATGATAAAATATTAATAGGTAATTAAGAATTAAAGTTTGAATTATAAATGAATAATCTTAAAGTTAACTACTATCTTTTAGCAATATTCCTAATCCTGTTACTTTTAAATATATACCTTTATTTCTTTGGCGAAGGTTTTTTAGGTGAACTTCTTTTTGATAAAAAGCAAGCATCTGCTCAACAAAACTTATGTGAAGGATTTTCGCAAAGCAACTGCCCAGGGGCGGAAAATTGCGAAGGAGTAACTCCAGGCCCAGGCGATGATATGGTTATAGAATCTATGATTGTAAGGACATTTGCATGTAATACTACATCATCGGATTGGGATAGTGAACCATGGAGAACAGCTCTAAGAGATAACATGCCAAGCACAACAGTCTCCTTGCCCACTACAGGTGAAGGACCGTGTTGGACAGTCAGCGAGTGTGAAGCAGCAACCTCAGTAACTAATATCGGGGAACCAATACAAGTAGCGATAAGAGCTAGTTCTTCTCAAGGAGTGACATTAAAGGTAGAGTTTATAAATAATTATTCTTCAACAGCCAATTTTAATCTTTCAACAACAACCTCTTCAGGTAAAAGAGATTATTATTTTAATTATACTATCTCCACCACGACTTCTAATATAAGGCAGGAGAGAAATATCGCCATGTGGGAAATTAAAGCTTCTCTATGCCGAAACAACAATTGCACCTCTCAAACTAGTGCCAGGCTGAGGGTCAATAAGTATGACTGTAGGGGTTCTAATTGTACAGTTAGCTATAGGTCTGGACAATCAGTAGTTAGCGCGGATTGCGACGGTAAATTCTGTGAATTTTGGATTAACAAATTTTGCGGAATTCAATAGCCAGATTAATCCATAAAACTTAAATATTGTCTTCTATGATGAAAATAAAAATTTAGAAAGTTTTAATGATTAATTCTAAAGAGAAACGAGGTGTTACGATAATTGAGACTATCGTTGCTCTCACCATCATTTCCCTACTTATGGGAATAATTCTCAATATAGTTTTTAATTATCTACTCATTTTAAATTCTATCAAGGAAAGGTTAATTGCTCTGTCTCTAGCTCAAGAAGGTCTTGAATTGGCTATTGCTCTTAGAAATAAAAATTATGAAAAAGGTGAACAATCAAATGACGAATGGTTGGGCGTTATTCCTGGTAATAATTACTGTATAGAGTTTAATACTACAACTGCTAAAATAGTTACATCAACTCCGAATGATTCTAACAGAGGATGTAAAGTTCCTATTAATTCCAATGTTGAATTTTTCAGAATTTTAAGATATTCAGGAAATTTAGGATACTATCCACCTCCTGATAATAACATGCCAGGACCTGGTACAGTAGCAATTACCTCCGAAGTTTATTTTTTAGACCAAAAAATTTCCTTAACTTCGCTATTGATTAATCGAAGATTACTACCCCCCTGATATCTAATGTTTTTTAGAAGTAATTAATTGTTTTTTTATTAAAATTAAAAATTCTGATAAAAAATTTAATAAATGAAAGGTTTTACCTTAGTAGAAGTTATAATAAGTAGTGCTATTTTCTTAATAGGGATGTTTGTTTTAAGCCAAATATATTTTTCTTTCATAAAATCAATAATCTTTGCCCAAAATTTACAGGCAAATATTGATAATGTTCGTTATGGACTTGAAAAAATTTGGAATGAAGTAAAATCAGGAAGTGATTTTCCTACATCCACAATAGCTACTACAACACTTACTTTTAAGGACAGAAGATGTAGAGCGATAGAAATCTATAAGAATGATCAAAAATTAATGATGAAAATTGGCAGTAATCCTCCTCAATCAATTTTTGACGAAAACTTAGTTTTAGTTGATGATTTTCGTGTTTTTTTTGATAAGACAGATTTCCCGACTGATACAAATTACTACAAAAGCTCTAAAAAATTAGTGGTGATTGAAATTAAATTTAATCTAAAAGTGGGAGAAAATATTATCCCCTACTCAACACGAATTTCCATCGCGCCTTTCAAGTCGCCTCTTGGTAATGTTTCGCCCTGTTATGGTTTATAAATACGAATTGAACAAAAAAAGTAGGGGGCAAGTATTTTTATTGACTGTTTTTGTTATTTCAGTGGCGATGTTTTCTTCAATAATTTGGTTATCTCCGATAAGACTAAAAATTATTCAAATTAAAGAAATGGAAAAGGTTTATCAGGCGATGGCTAATCTGTTAACAGCCCTAGAGATTGAAACCACCTTTAGATCCGGCACTTATATAGAGCAACTACCCACCACCAACATAGAAACTCCTCAATATGGAAAGTTTGATGAAGCTACCACAACAATAATCTATAATACCAGCACCTGTAGTTATAGAAATTTTACTGATCCTCATGATTGCACAATTTTTACGGTCATAAAAACAAATGAGCCATTTCGTTTAAGAATTAGTGGTTTTACTTTTGGAGAAAATCCTAATAAGATTCAAGAAAGTACACTTTTTGGTTATGTTGGAAATATAACTCGTAATATCATTATCTATTACAGATGACATTTGAAGAGGCTAAAAAAAGAGCTGAAAAGCTTCGAGAATTGATAAACGAAGCCAGATATAGTTATCATGTTTTAGGCAAGGACATTTATCAACCGGAAGTCTTGGATTCATTAAAAAAGGAACTTTATGATTTGGAGCAAAAATTTCCCCAATTAATTACACCTGATTCGCCAACCCAGCGAATAGGTGGAGAACCGCTTAAAGAATTTCCTAAAAGCAGACACCGATTGCCAATGCTTTCTTTTGATGATGCCTTTTCTTTCGAGGACTTAAAGAACTGGCAAGAAAGAAATGGAAAGTTAATTCCAGCGGGTACCAAATTAGATTATTTTTGTGAATTGAAAATTGATGGATTAGCAATTAAACTTGTTTATCGTAATGGAATTTTAGAAGTCGGAGCCACTAGAGGAGACGGTTATCTCGGGGAGGATGTTACTCAAAATGTAAAAACCATCGAAGCTATTCCTCTGTCTCTGTTACCCCTTGAAAAAATTTTAAAAAATCTAAAAGAAATATCTCCTAATAAAAATTTTTTTGAAAGAGTAAGTAAACATTTTATAAAAGGATACCCGGAGGAAATTGAAGTAAGGGGCGAAGTTTTTATGCATACTGAAGATTTTAATAGACTTAACGAGGAAAGACAAAAAATGGGAGAGACACTTTTTGCTAATCCTCGAAATGCTGCTTCTGGTTCGCTGAGACAACTTGATCCTAAAATCACAGCCCAAAGAAAATTGGATTCATTTGCTTATGGCTTAATTACCGATCTAGGACAAAAAACTCACGAGGAAGAACATCTCATTTTAAAATGCTTAGGCTTTAAGACCAATCCTAACAATAAATTGTGCCGGAATCTTGATGAGATTTTCGAATTTAGAAACTTGTGGGAAAAGAAAAGAAATGAATTAAGCTATGAAATTGACGGAATCGTTGTAATTGTCAATGATAATGATATTTTTAGACAATTAGGAGTTGTTGGGAAGGCGCCCAGAGGAGCAATTGCTTTCAAATTCTCTCCTAAACAAGCAACTACTACCCTAGAAGAGGTAATCTTTCAAACAGGTAGAACTGGAATTATTACGCCAGTAGCCATCTTAAAACCAGTTTTAATCGGAGGAGTGATAGTCTCGAAAGCATCTTTACACAACGAAGATGAAATAGACAGATTGGATGTTAGAATTGGCGATACCGTGATCATAGCTCGAGCGGGAGATGTAATCCCTCAAGTTCAAGAAGTAATAAAAGAATTAAGAACAGGAAGAGAGAAAAAAATAACCTTTCCAGAAAAATGCCCAAATTGCCAAACGCCAATAATTAAAGAGGGAGCTCACTATCGGTGCCCTAATAAAAAATGCTTTGCTCTACAAAAAGAAAAAATAATACACTTTGTCAGTAAGGGAGCCTTTGATATTGTTGGCCTGGGTGAAAAAATAATCGAAAAATTGATAGATAGTGGTTTAATCTCCGACCCATCTGATCTCTTTTCCCTAAAAATTGGCGAGCTCAGAAATTTGCCGGGTTTTGATGTTATTTTAGAAAGAAAAATAATTGAAAATATTCAATCTAAAAAAACAATAAGTTTATCTAAGTTCCTATATTCTTTAGGCATTTTACATATTGGTGAACAGAATGCGAAAATTTTAGCCAACTTTTTACAAAAGAAAAGAAAAATAGAAAAACCATTTGATCTCATATCAATTTTTAATCAGATAAAAGCGGAAGAATTGATATCAATTCATAGTTTTGGTCAGAAGGTAGTTGGTTCAATTATCGAATGGTTTAAAGATGAAGAAAACATGAAATTATTAGAAAAACTAACATTGGCTGGAATAAGAATTATGGAAGAAAAGAAAGGTTCTCAGCCATTAAGTGGTCAAGTTTTTGCCTTCACTGGCGAACTTGAAAAATATAGCAGAAACGAGGCAAAAGAAATCGTTGAAAAACTAGGCGGTCAAACAACTGAAACAATATCTAAAAGGGTTAATTTTTTAGTGGTGGGTAAAAATCCTGGTTCGAAACTTGAGAAAGCGAAAAAACTTAGTATCATTACTATCACTGAAAGTGAATTTGAAGAAATGATAAAAACAATTTTCTAGGGAACGTTAACTATTAATTGACCCGTTTTGTTAACTCTTAAATATCTATTATCATTTTGATAACTAAGGCATATGTAGATATCAGAAAAGGAACTAGAAGGAAATTCAACCCAGGTTGCGCCTGCCTCCCCTAAAAAAAGATAATCACCGTATGGATTGTAAAAGACTATCGCTATCTTCTGGTAATTATCAAAGATGTTTTCCGAACAATCTGCAGAACTGGTGGAAAATTTTATCTCACCGTTAAAATTTGCTTTCGCTTGTAGTGTCGGAATAGGATTGTTCCTTATTTCTCCATTAGTGTGGAGTAAATATTCTGGTAAAGAAGTAGCATAAACTGTTGGTGACGAAGATGCTAAATAATCACAATTTAACCAGTCAGACGACGAAACATAAGCATAGCCTATATAAGAAGAAGACGTAAATAAAAACCCATAACCACAGGCAAAAAGATTTGTACCCTCAATATTTTGACGAGAAAGTGATAAATTTTTAGCTAAACTTAAATCCGAAAAAAGTCGATAATTAAAATTTCTTAGATAACTTCTCTCTTCACTGAAAACATTGTAATTAATGGCAATTCCTATAAGAATACCTAAAATCAATAAAACCACCACTATTTCAATAAGGGTAAAAGCACTTTTCATTAAGTTACACTTTAAACCATCCTTTAACCTTCTCGTCTAGCTTATCAACTTTCTTATTTTCCTATACCTATTTTATGATTTAAATTAACAAGATAATCTAGTTAAATACTTTTTTATTGTTTTATTGAATTAAACAATAGACCCTCGCATTATTAGTACTACAGTTGAAGGTGGCAGGGCCATTACAGTTCCAACCGCTGGGAGGATTAGAATTATTATAGGAATTTTCATATATTTTACTGTCAGTAGCGGATTCAAGTGTAGCTCTCAAAACAAAATGGTTAGGTTTATCAGCGCCAGTTGTAGTGCAATAATAATAAGAATATGATAGTCCTGCCGGATCTTTAGGGATATTGTAAACTCCTATACTTCTTAATTCTGTTTCTAGTCCATCCCAGGTAGTAGTCTGTGGAAAATAACCTTTATTATTTAGATATTGCGCTAAATAGGTAGATACAACCTGTAAATCAGCCACTCTTCTGGTGTCTCTTGCCTGAGGAGAAAAACTACCAATATTTCTCAACACAATACCCGCTAAAATACCAATGATTAATAGTACGACCGCCATTTCAACTAAGGTGAAACCTTTTCTAGTGGTGGTTTTCATTTTTTAAGTAAGTTAATTAATCTTGTTTTTAATTGCGACCCAATTTAATAAGTTAATTAAATTATAAAGCAAAATTCTCTATAGTCAAACTTAATTTTCCACAATAAATACTTGGTTGGTATCAGGAATTATTGTCCTGATAGCCAATTCATCCATTATTTTTAATTTTAAAATCTTTTTACTTTTCTCATCGCCATGAACGAGAAAAACACTCTTAAGTCTTTTTCTCTTAGGATAAAGCCAAGATAGAATTCCCGCTTGATCAATGTGGGCAGAAAAAGAAAAAAGCGTCAATATTTTTGCTCTTACCGGTAATTGTTCACCTTCAACCATTATTTCCGTCGCTCCATCTAAAATTTTCCTACCCAATGAACCTTCGGCTTGATAGCCAACAAAAAGAATGGTGGTATTTTGAAAGGGTATGTATTCTTTAATTATCCTTAGTATCTTTCCGCCGGATAACATCCCTGAACTGGATAAAATGATTTTGGGAGGTGATGCTAAAAACATTTCTTTTTCGTCTTCCTTAGTTCTAACTACCTTGAAATCATCATCCTCTATAGTTGATAATTCACTAAATAATTGCCTAAATTTAGGATTGAGATAATCTAGATATTTACCGTAAATAGTAGAAATTCTTTGTGCTAAAGGACTGTCAAAAAATATTTTGACGTTAGGTATTTTTTTATTTTTAATAAATCTTCTAATACTAAAAATAATTTCCTGAGATCTTTCTAGAGCAAAAGCAGGAACTATTAGAATATTATTATTTCTGATTGTGTACTCCAAAATATTTTCTAGTATTTCTTCTCGATTTGCTAGATTTTCATGATTTTCGTCTCCGTAGGTTGATTCAAGAACAAGATAATCAACCTCAGGTAACGGTTCCGGATTTTTGTGTAAATCTTCGGCCAAATTACCCAAATCGCCTGAAAAAACTGTGTTATTAATCCTAATAAATGATGATCCTAAAATATGACCAGCATCAAAAAATTCCACATTAAAATTGTTTGTCTTAAATTTTTCATGATAATTTAATGTTCGCCAACGATCAAATACCTTTTCCACATTCTCCAAGGTGTATATCTTTTCGATTCTTGGATCAGAGCAATTATCAGTGATTACCCTTTGACAGTCTAACAAAATTTCTCTGGCAATATCTTTTGTAGGTAAAGTGCTATAGATATAACCATTAAATCCTTCAGCAATTAATTTCGGCAATCTACCGATATGGTCAAGGTGAGCATGAGTGATGAACACAGAACTGATTTCTTTTGCTTTAAATGGAAAAGGCGTAAGATTTTCCCTATCGCAAACATTTTCTTCTTGAAAAAGACCACAATCGACTAAAATTTTTTCTCCACCCTTTTCAATCAAGAAATTTGAACCAGTTATCTCTTTTACTCCTCCATGGAAAGTAATTTTCATTTTATAATAATTATAAGCGATGAGGGGCTTTACTGTTATAGAAATTTTGATAACTATTGCCATTATCGGATTAATTGCGGGAATCCTGATTCAAACATTTAAACCAGTTGTTCATTATCAGAAAGCGAGAGATACCAAAAGATTGGCTGATCTTAATATGTTAGAGTCAGCAATTAGATCGTATATCTTGATGACTTCAACTCCTTCCTTGGGTCCAACTACTACTGGTTACGAAGAATCTATGCCAACTATTTTTATATCTATTCCCTTCGATAAGGAAGATATCAGATCATTAACATATAGCGAAGGTAGTAAAAATTTTAAAATTAGACAGGCTAGCTCAACCACCTATTTAAGAAATGATGGTCAAGGGTGGTTACCAATTAATTTTCGTGTACTAAATTATCCTCCGCTATTTTCCCTGCCAGCTGATCCTCTTAATGTCTATGCAAGAGGTAAATTTTTTTACTCCTATGTTTTCAGAAGGTCAAACTCTACCTTTGAAATAAATGCTAAACTTGAATCACCTTTTTATAAACAAGGGGGGAATGATGATCGGACATCTACGGATAATGGCAACAATACCTCCACGTATGAAGTTGGCACAGATAAAAGTTTGGTCATATTAGATGTGTTATATACGGGTTTAGAGTAAACTTATGCTAAACCTAAAATCAAAGTGATACAAAAAATTAAAAAAATAGTTTGAATAGATAGAGCAATGATTCTATTTTTCCCTCGATAGTGAAACTTTTCATGAAAATCTCTATAATTTCTAAAAATCCTGAAACTAGCCAATCGATTACTTAAAATAATATTGAAAAAATTTAACAAATCGGGAATAAGTCCCCCAACTCCACCCCAAAAAGCAATTTTCTGAATATCTAATGATTTACCATCCATTAGATAAAAAAACAATAAGATAAAAATGATAAATTCAATAATTGTTAAACCAATTTTTTTATAATCCTCCAGAGAATTAAAGTCTTTTAAAGAAAAATATTTTTTAGTAGTGAAAATATTAGTATCAAGATGGGGTAATCGATCAGCTAGGTGATGAACGATAATACCGATAAGGATAGCAATAAATGGACTTTTAGTCAAACTACTGGCTATTGCTCCGGAGGTAAGAAAATGGATGCCAAGCAACATCTACTTTAGCGAGGTTAAAATTTTATCAGATACTTCTGGGTATCTTTGAACTAACTCACTTAAAACTTTTCTATTTAATTCAATATTATTTAACTTTAATTGATGAATGAATTGACTATATTTCATACTGTGATTTCTTAGATAGGCATTTAATCTTACTTGCCACAGTCTTCTCATTACTCTTTTTTTCTGTTTTCTGCCAATATATGAATACTTAAAAGCATGAAGAATGGCTTCTTTAGCTAATCTTTTTTTATTACTAAATGGTCTTCTAAAACCTTTAGTTAGCTTTAGCGTTTTTTTTCTTTTTTTTGATTTAATAATTCCTCTTTTTACTCTTGCCATTGTATTTTTAATTATAGCATATATTAATTAGGATATGCCCAAGAATTTTTAGATAACAAAAGGTGCCTCCATATAATGGAGGCACCTTTTTAATTATGATTGATGATATAAAAATCGATTAGTACTCTTCCTCTGGCATGTCTTCCATTCCAACATGAGATTTATTATCCTTCTTTTCTGGTAGGTCAGACACAACTGCTTGAGTAATAAGCAATAAACTAGCCACTGAAACAGCATTTTGAAGCGCTACTCGGGAAACCTTTGTTGGATCGATTATACCTGCCTCAAAGAGATCTTCATATCTTAGTGATTGGGCATTAAAACCATAACCATCTTTAGATGATTTTACTTTATCAACAACAATTGATGGATCAACACCGGCATTTTGAGCAATTTGTCTAATTGGGGCTTCAATTGCTTGTCTGACAATAGTAGCACCAATATATTCTGGAATGCTTTCCTTTGATAATTTTTCAATTAATTCATCTAATTTGTTAGCTGTTCTCATTAATGCCACTCCACCACCAGGAACAATGCCTTCCTCGAGAGCAGCCTTAGTAGCAGAAATAGCATCTTCAATTCGATGTTGTTTTTCCTTTTGTTCTACTTCAGTTGCAGCACCTACTTTAATAACAGCAACACCGCCTGCTAACTTAGCTAATCTCTCCTGTAGTTTTTCCTTGTCATATTCAGAGGTTGTTTTTTCTAATTGAACTTTGATTTGTTGAATTCTTTTTTCGATCTCCTTTTTATCTCCTTTACCGCCAACAATGGTAGTATTATCCTTATTAACTATCACCTTGTGAGCCTCTCCTAATTGATGTAAATCAGCATGCTCTAACTTCAAGCCTAATTCTTCTGAAATAACTTGCCCACCTGTTAAAATAGCAATATCTTGTAACATTTCTTTTCTTCGATCGCCAAAACCCGGTGCTTTAACGCCAACAGAGGTTAAAACACCTTTAATCTTGTTAACCACTAATGTTGCTAAGGCTTCACCCTCTAAGTCCTCAGCAATGATTAAGATTTCCTTACGACCGCTTTGAACAACTTTTTCCAAAAGAGGCACAAGTTCATGAATAGAACTAATTTTTTTATCAGTTATTAAGATAAGAGGATTTTCTAAAACAGCCTCCATTTTTTCGGGATTAGTAATCATATATGGACTAACATAACCTCGATCAAATTGTAATCCTTCCACAACTTCATATGACAATCCAACTGTTTGAGATTCTTCAACTGTGACTACGCCATCCTTGGTTACCTTTTCAATGACTTCAGCAATCAATTTACCAACTTCTTCATCCCTAGCAGAAATAGTAGCAACATGCATTGTATCTTCTTTATCCTTAACTGGTTTTGAGATGGTCTTTAACTCTTCAACAACGACTTCGGATGCTTTTTCTAGACCTCTTTGCATAGCAATTGGATCAACGCCAGCAGCAACATTTTTCAAACCTTCATTAATTAAAACCTTTGCCAAGAGGGTGGCAGTCGTTGTTCCATCTCCTGCTAAATCAGCTGTCTTTTCTGCCACCTCCTTTACCAATTGAGCACCAATATTTTCGATCTTGTCTTCAAGCTCAATCTCCTTAGCAATGGTTACACCGTCTCGAGTAATAGTAGGAGAACCATAACCCTTATCCAAAACAACCGCTCTTCCTTTTGGGCCAAGAGTAACAATTACTGCATTAGCCAATTTATTTATACCTCTTAAAAGTTTTTTTCTAGCTCTTTCGTCAAAAATTATTTGTTTTGCCATTTTTAGACAAAAATTCTACCTCTAATTAAATCGACCTTAGTGCTATTCGATAATAGCCAAAACATCATCCTCTCTAACAAAATAATATTCTTTATCTTCAATCTTAACTTCATCTGGAGCATATTTTTTAAATATAATTGTTTGACCAATCTTAACTGTCATTGGGATTCTTTCGCCGTCTTCATTAAACTTACCAGGTCCAACAGCAACTACCTTACCTTTGATAGGTCTTTCTTCTCTAGCGGTTTCTGGAATAACAATACCGCCTTTAGTGATTTCATCCTCTTTGATAGGTTCAACCAAAAGATAATCATTCAAAGGTTTTACATTCATTTTTAAGCAAATTAAAACTTAACTTCCGACCTAATCACCTAAACATCGAGGGTGATAATCTAAATTATATTATATCACTGATGTCAAGCCATAAAAAATTGTTATTTATTGGCAGTCTTTTTTTTGCCCCACCAACCAAAATGAGCGAAAGCTTTATTGGCTTCAGCTGTTTTATGTGTCTCAAGCTTTTTTTTATAAGCCTCTCCCTCTTCTTGGCTAGCAGCAATTATTTCTTCTGCTAATCTCTCTTTCATTGGTTTCCCCTTTCTATTACGAGCTGAATTAATTAGCCATTTGATTGCTTTAGAGATTCTTCTTTCAGTAGCTATTTGGCGAGGAACTAAAAAGGTGGCCCCACCAATTCTTCTAGGCCAAACTTCCACCACTGGTGCTACGTTTTTTATAGCCTGTTGAAAAACTTTAAGAGGATTCTGATTGCTTCTTTCTTTGATTATCTCCATTGCCCCATAAAATATTTTCTGAGCTTTTGATTTTTCTCCATTTTTCATAATATTATTTATAAATCTCGTTACCAAGATACTGTTATAAACAGGATCAGGTGACCAAGTTCTCTTTTTAGCAATAGCACCTCTCCTGGGCATCCTTTATTCTTTAGGTCGCTTAGCTCCGTAAAGAGAACGACCTTGCTTTCTATTTTCGACCCCAGTAGTATCATAAACACCCCTTACCACATGATACCTTACTCCAGGCAAATCTTTGACTCTTCCTCCTCTCACTAAGACAATTGAATGTTCTTTTAAAGTGTGTCCAATCCCGGGAATGTAGGCTGTCACTTCTATCCCATTGGTTAGCCTAACCTTAGCTACTTTTCTTAAGGCTGAATTAGGCTTTTTAGGAGTAGTAGTATACACTCTTAAACAGACACCTTTTTTAAAAGGTGACGGCGCATAGTATTGTTTTCTCTTTAACGAATTAAAATTAAAAAGCAATGCCGGTGATCTTGATCTCTTTTTTAATTTTTTTCTTCCTTTTCTTAATAATTGATTTATTGTTGGCATTCGAATAAAGAAAATATCTTGCGACTTATGATAAAATAAATTATATCACAAAAAATCGGAGCATAGCGCAATTGGTTAGCGCACCGGCTTTGGGAGCCGGAGGTTGTGGGTTCGAATCCCACTGCTCCGACATTATAAATATCCTTCTCTCTTTAAAGAGTTAATTATTCTTTGATGAATATTTAAAACACCTCCCTCGCCATCAACTTCAACCAAAACTCTATTTTTTCTTAAAAAATTAACTGCTGGTAATGTTTGAGACTTAAATGTTTGAATTCTCTCTTTAACAACCTCTCCCCTATCTTCTTCGGGACGACCACGTTTTTTAGCGCGACGAAAAATCTCCTCATCAGATACATTTAAAAAAATGAAAGCGTAGTCAGTAGGAAGAAAAAGTTTTTTAAGTGTTGCCAGTTCCATTTTTGCTTCAGTAATTAATCGTGGTGACCCAGAAATTACTATATTTTTCTTATGAGCATATTCCTTTAATTTTTGGCTAACAACATATCCAACCAAATAGGTAGAATACAAACCACCTTTTAATCTTCTTTCTCTTTCCTTTCTAAGATTAAAAACATTTTTGCCTAACTTAATATAGCCTTTCGGATATTTTTTAAAGAACAAACTCATCATTGTGCTCGTAGTCAGCTTTAAACCTCTTATTTTTTTAGCCAAAAGTTTAGCTTGGGTATCTTTACCCGAGGCTGGAGGTCCAATCAGAAAAAATGCTTTTGTCCTTTTAACCTTCATATCGACGTAAACTTAATTCAGATTCAATCTGTTTAACTGTTTCAATAGCTACTGAAACAACAATTAAGATAGATGTCCCACCTATAACTAAAAATTGAGTTTTAGTCAAAAACTGGAAAAAATAAGGTAAAATAGCGATTATACCTAAAAACACACCGCCAAAAAAAGTTAATCGTGAAACAATGGTTTTAAAGTATTTTTCTGTTTCTTTACCTGGTCTTAAACCTGGTACAAATGCTCCTGCTGTCTGTAAGTTTTTTGAAATTTCTTCAGGATTAAAAGTAATGGAAGTGTAAAGATAGGTAAAAATAAAAACAAAAAGAAAGTAAAGAAAAGCAAAAATCAATTGATTGTTGAGAAAGGCATTGACTAAAGTAAGAAGATCTTGAAAGAATTTAACTTTCGTTAAGGCTAAAAACTGGACAAAGGTCTGAGGAAAAAGCAAAAGAGCGATAGCAAAAATAATAGGAATAACACCTGCCTGAGTAATCCTAATGGGCAAATAAGTATTAGCTCCTCCATAAAGCTTCATCCCTCTTACCCGCTTAGCAAACACCAAGGGTATCCGACGTTCAGCTTCGTTAAGGAAAACAATACCAGCAACGATTAGCAACGCAAGAACAAGAAAGGGAACATAGATTTGAAGTTTTTCCGGGGTAAAGGAAATAAGAGCTTGATAGACAACCTGAGGAGTACCAGCAACAATACCCGAAAAAATTATTAACGATATACCATTTCCCAATTTTTGTTCAGTAATTAATTCTCCTAGCCACATAAGAATAATAACACTAGTTGAAACAATAACAGCATCTCTAAACATTGCCAAAGGTGCTAAGGTGATAATCTGTTGAGCCTGAAGAAAATTTAGAAAACCAAAAGATTGAATAAATGATAACGGAACAGTAAGAATCCTAGCATACTGATTAAACTTGGCTCGACCAACATCTCCTTCCTCGTAATACATTTCTTTCAATCTTGGGTAAACAAAGGTTAACAATTGAAGAATAATAATAGCAGTAATATAAGGACCTAAACCAAGAAGAGCAATCGAAAAATTAGACAGAGCTCCGCCGGAAAAAATATTAATAAACCCAAAAAATTGATTGGTTTCGAAAAGAGCACGAAAACGATTCAGGTCAACTTCTGGTAAAGGAATATTAGCCATCACCCTAAAAACAAGCAAAAGAGCAATCACCCAAAATAGTCTAATTCTTAAATCACGATATCTAAGTAAATTCCTTATTGCATTGATAATTCTCATTCTATCTTGGAACCAGAATTATTAATTTTTTCCAATGACTTCTTTGAAAAGAGAAAACTTTTATCAAAGATCAAAGGTTTAGTCAAATTTCCTTGTCCTAAAATTTTAATCCTAATTTTTCTAATGCTTTTGGGAATTTTGAATATTTTCTTATCAATTAATGATTTAGCACTTACTTTCTCGCCGTTATTAAAAAATTTGTCTATCTTTTTCAAATTTACTCCAAAAATTATTTTAGGAATTTTTACATTTCCTATGCCTCTGCTTTTGGGAATTTTTAAAATAAGATCTCTCAAGGCAGGTCGAATGCGATGACCAGCTCTTGACTTTTGACCCTTCATTCCTCTGCCAGAATAATTGCCTCTTTTGCCTCCCCTACCAACTCTCTTAGGTTTTTTTAACTTGAAGTTAATTTTCATTTTTTAACATAATTTCTTCTTTTAATAAAATTTTTTTCTGATATGATTGAGCAAGACTAGATAAAGCTTTCAATGTCGCTAAAGTATTAACTAGAGGATTTTTTGTCGCTCCTAATATCTTGGTCGTAACATCAGAATAACCAGCTAAAGAAAGAACAGTTCTAACCGATGATCCAGCTATTAATCCTCTACCTTTTTTAGTTGGTTTCAATAAAACTACAGCTGACGCGAATTTCGCTCTAACTTCATAGGGAACAGTACCATCAACTATTGGTACTTCAATGGAATTTTTCTCTGCTAATCTTTTAGCTTTTTCAATAGCATCAGCAATATCTAACCCTTTTGCAATGCCAACGCCAACTTTACCCTTTAAATTACCAGCCACTACCACTGCTCTTACTTTTATTCTTTTACCACCTTCATACGCTTTAGCAACTCTTTTAACCTCAATCACTTTTGATTCAAATTTTTCCTCTTCCATTTTTTATCAAAAAACTAAACCTAATTCTCTTAATTTTTCCGCTAATAACTTAACTCTTCCTTTATAGCTAAAACCCCCTCGATCAAAAACAATCCTGTTTATACCCATCTTTTTTGCTTTTTCGACAATAATCTCCGCTACTTTAATAACTTTATCCTTGTTGGATATTTTTTTATGATCGGTTAATTGTAAACTATTGGCACTTATTATTGTTTTGCCAACCGTATCATCAATAATCTGAACATATATATTTTCGTTAGTACGAAAAACATTTAATCGAGGCATTTCGGCTGTCCCTTTTACTTTTACTCTTATTCTTCGGTGTCTTATTAATCTTTTCTCTTTTTTCATCTATTTAACTGATTTTTTCACTGGTTTTAACTTAATTTTTTCGTTCAGATATCTAAATCCTTTTGCATGATAACGATCAGCCTTTTTTATCCTCTTAATCTTAGCAGCAAAGTTTCCTACTCTCTCTTTGTCAATGCCACGAACATAAATTAAACTTCTTCCCTTTTCCGGTTTTATTTCCACCGAGATATCTTGAGGAATTTCTACTTCTACCGGATGAGAAAAACCAACTTTAAAAAATATTTTTCCTTCTTTTGTTTCAGCCGAATAACCCAAACCTTCTAGAATAAGAACCTTTTCAAAGCCATTCTCAACGCCTATTATCTTATTATTCAATAATGATCTTAGTGTACCATATAGAGCTTTAGTCTTTTTAGAAAGAGCTTCCCGAGGCTTTATCGTCAACACATTTTCATCTTTTTCAATGATAAAACTCTCAGGTAAATGAAAATATAAAGTTCCCTTAGGGCCACTAATTTCTAACCTACCATCATCAATCTCTTTAATCGATACTCTTTCTGACAAAACGATTGGTTTTTTGCCTACTTTTGACATTAGTACACTTCACAAATTATCTCGCCACCTAATTTTCTTTTCCGAGCTTCATCATCAGTCATTATACCTCTGCTTGTTGATACTATTCGAAAAGCAAAACTATTTCTTATTGGCTTTAATTCACGATAACCAACGTAAACTCTCCTACCTGGTTTAGATATTCTTTTTAAATCTTCGATAAAAGATTCATTTCTGTTATTATAGCGCAAATAAATAACTATTCTTTTTTTAATTCCTTCACCACTTATCTTAAAGTCATTAATCAGTTTCTTTTCCTTCAGTATCTTAGCAATAGCGATTTTAACTTTTGAAACTGGAGCAGAAACATAGTTTTTCTTTACTCGACAACCATTTCTTATCCTTGTTAAAAAATCAGCAATTGGATCCATCACCAACTTGATTTTTTTAGCCCAGGTATTTCACCCCGATGAGCTAATTCTCTTAAACAAATGCGACATAAATTAAAATCTCGAAAATATCCTCTCGTTCTTCCACATCTAAAACACACTCCTCTTCTTTTTGTTTGATATTTTGGTTTTCTTAACCACCTTGCTATTTGTCCTTTACTGGGCATTAAATTTTCACTGGAAACCCCAATTCTCGCCACAAATTTAAATTATCCTCCCTTCTTTTGGTCGAAGAGACTAAATTAATCTGAAAGCCAAAATTAAACTTAATTTTATCGGAAATTGCCTCTGGGAAAATACTAACTTCTTTAATCCCTAAATTAATATTACCATATTTATCGAAATTATTATTTTTAAGACCATAAAAATCTTTCATTCTTGGAAGAGCATAGGTTATCAATCTCTGAAGGAAATTCAATAGTCTTTTTTTCCTTAAAGTAACCCTAAGAGCAACCGGCATACCTTTTCTTAGCTTAAAGGCAGCTTCAGATTTTTTAGCCCTTATTACTGATGGTTTCTGACCAGTGATCATTGATAAAACATAACTCGCATCTTCAATTATTTTCTGTTGGTTCTCTGGGTTAGCGGTAACCAGTTTGGCTATTCCTATCTGAACAATACCCTTTAAGGGATATGGTTTTTTCAAATCTCTCGTCATTATTATTACGATGATATTAAAGATTGACACTTTTTACATTTTCTAAACTTTTTATCATTCTCTAGTTGATAGCCAATCCTAGTTGGTTGATTACAATTAGGGCAAATTAATTTGACCTTCGAAACCCATAAAGGGGCTGAGATTTGAATAATTTTACCCTTTTCTCCCCTTCGACGAGGTTTGATATGCTTTTTAACTAAATTCAACCCCTCAACTACAACTTTGTTACTTTTTCTCAAGACTTTTATCACCTTACCGCTCTTTCCCCTATCTTTACCTTTGATTATTAAAACCGTATCACCCTTTTTGATTTTCATCTTTTAAACCAATTCAGGAGCTAAATTAGCAATTTTTTCATATCCCATTTCTTTTATTTCTCTGGGAATTGGACCAAAAATTCTGTTGCCCAAAATATCTTTTTGGCCCTTTAAAATAATACAAGCATTTTCTTCAAAACGAACATAGCTACCATCTTGACGACGAAAAGGTTTTTTCTGTCTGACTACTAAAGCTTTGACCACTGCTCCTTTTTTTATTTCTCGACGAGGCAATACAGCTTTAACTGAACAAGTAATAACATCTCCAATTTGAGCATACCTAGCGTTACCCTTTCCTACCAAACCAATACACTGCAACTTTAATGCCCCCGAATTATCAGCGCAGTTTAAAATTGTTCTTCTTTGAATCATTCCTGTTTAGAGATTATTTTGACTAAACGCCAACGTTTTAATCTTGACAATGGTCTCGTTTCCTCAATTAAAACAACATCGCCCACTTTTGCCTCGTTCTTTTCATCATGAACATAGTGTTTTGTTCGATGTCGATAATATTTTTTATAGCGAGAATGTTTCCTTAAGTTCTCACTTACAGCAACAAAACTTTTATCCATCTTATCTGATATTACCTTAGCGGTTAATTGCTTTCTCATTTTCCCTTATAATGGTTAAGACTCGAGCCAAATCTTTTTTAGCTAATTTTAAAAGGTGTGGTTTGCTTAGTTTGTTCAATGATTTGTCAATCAACAATTGATTTATTCTCTTTCTTAAATCTTCGGCTATCCTTCTCAATTCTGATAAAGTTTTATTTCTGAGTTCTTTTGCTTTCATGATCGACTGATTATTTGAGTTTTAATACTCAGTTTATAAGCAGCTTTCTTTAGCGCTTGCTTTAACATATCTAGACTAATTCCTGAAGCCTCAAAGATAATCGAACCTGGTTTAACAAAGGTAACATAAGCATCAACATCGCCTTTACCTCCTCCCATTCTTGTTTCAGGAGGTTTTTTAGTTTTAGGCAAATGAGGAAATACTCTCAACCAATATCTTCCTTTTTTCCCTAGTCTTTTTTTCAATTCATTCATTGCTGATTCTATTTCACGATTATAAATAATCTTTGACTCAAGAGATCTTAAGCCTACCTCACCATGAATTAAAGTAGTACCCTTAGTAGCAATCTTTCTGTTAAGCGATCTGCCTTTCTGTCTCTTACGATATTTTAATCTCTTAGGTTGAAGCATCGTTTTCGTAAGAATCTTTATCGCCACGATAAACCCAAACTTTAACTCCTAAAATACCATATTTGGTAAGCACTGGTAATTGAGCATAATCAATGTCAGCAACAAGTTTAGATAGAGGAATTCGCCCCCAGGAAACAGTTTCGCTTCTTTTAATTGTTGATCCATCTAATCGTCCTTTTGCCTTTATCTTGATTCCTAAAATTTCCTTTTGCTGTCTTGCTCTTTCAATAACTCTTTTCAGAATTTTCCTTGTATTAAAACCTCTTTCCAAATCTTGAGCAACCATTTCCGCTAAATACATTGCTGAAAGCAAAGGTTTTTTTACCTCAACTATGTCAACATCTAAACTTGGAGGTGTCATTCCCTTGCTAATGAAAATATGATTAACTTTTTTCTCAATTTTCCTTATTAACTCTTTTAAAGCCTGGCCTTCTTTACCAATCAACAAACCCGGTTTAGAAGTTTCAATGATTACTTTGGCATGGTCATGACTTTTTCTCTCAATAATAACCTCAATTACACCAGCTCGAGGAAAGTTCTTCTTAATAATCTCTCTGATCCAATAATCAGCCTCTAAAAAAACTACCGATTTTTTACTAAAAAACCATCTGGAACGCCAATATTTGTTAATCCCTATTCTTAAAGCAGTTGCTGGTACCTTTTGCCCCATTATTTATTTTTATCTAAAATCAGTTCAATGTGGCTTAATTTTTTAACTATACGACCAACTGCTCCTCTTGCCTTTGGATAAAACCTTCTTAATTTTTTTGGACCTTCCTGAACGATGATATTTTTAACATATAACTCTTCGGCCTGATAACCTTTATTCCGAGCATTACTAAGAGCTGATTTTAAAAGTTTTAAAATGATCTTTGCTGCTCTTTTATGAATAAAAGATAAATATCTCTCAGCTTCGTTGACAGATTTTTTCCTAATAACCTTAGCCACCACTCTCAATTTACGAGGCATCATTCTTAAATAATTTAACCTAGCTCTGATCATCCTTTTGCTTTTTTAGCTGCTAATTCTGCTGCTCGACCACCATGACGAATAAACTTTCTGGTAGGAGCAAATTCCCCTAAACGATGACCAACCATATCTTCTACTACTTTAACTTTGATAAATTGCTTTCCATTATGAACTTCAAATGTCAAACCAACCATATCAGGACTTATGGTTGAATCTCTATCCCAAGTTCTAATAACTGTCTTTGATCTCTCTTCAATTGGAAGCTCTTTAATTTTCATAACTTTCTTTAATAGTTTTGGCGCTATATAGAAACCTTTTTTACTACTTCTCATCTTCTTCTCTTAACTATTAATTTTGATGATGGTTTTCGCTTCTTTCTTGTCTTTCGTCCACCCGTAACATTACCCCACTTATCCTTGGGTTTTCTTGTCCCTCTTAAAGCTCTGCCCTCACCACCACCATAAGGATGATCTCTGGGATTCATTGCTGATCCTCTAACCTTAGGTCTTCTTCCTTTCCACCTACTTCTACCTGCTTTACCTAATTTTTCTAACCGATGAGCGACATTAGAAACTCGACCAATAGTTGCATAACACTCAGAGTGGATTTTTCTGATTTCACCCGATGGCATTTTAATCAAGGCGTAATTATTCTCGAAACCTAAAAGGACAGCCGCTGAACCCGCTGATCTAACTAATTTACCACCACCAAAAGGCACGAGTTCTATCTCAAAAATTTCCGTACCTGGATTGATATTTTTTAATGGTAATCTATTACCTATTTTTGATTCAACGTTTTCGCCACAAATAATCTGATCCCCTACTTTTAGATTTTCAGCTAGTAGATGATATCTCCTTTCACCGTCTGCGTATAAAACTAAGCAAATAAAAGCACTTCTATTGGGATCATATTCAATTGTTTCTATTTTTGCGGGCACATCCTTTTTGTCCCGTCTAGAAAAATCGATTATTCTCAAAATTCTACGATGTATTGGATTAGCTCTAAATCTTACCGTTATTCTGCCTTGGGAGTTTCTAGCAGATCTTTTCTTTAGCGATACGGTTAAAGGTTTATACGGCTCATCACTATTGATGATTTTCTTCTTATCAATAATCACCCTCACAATCTTAGCTGGGCCTCTAGATTTAATAGTTTTTATGACCATTATTAAAAAAGCAAGATTTAAAATTGAATCTTTAATGTGATTTTAGGTAAAAGTTAATACTAACTTATCTTATAACTTAAATTATAACATAGAGTTACTCAAAAATAGAAATTTTTTGTCCTTGAGCCAATTTTACAAAAACCTTTTTAAACTCAGGTCTAACATTTTTCAATCGAGCACGTCCTCTCCTCCTCTTTTGATAATTGATAATGTTTAGTCTAACTATTTTAACCCCAAACATTCTAGAGATTATACTTTTTAACTGATTTTTATTTAAATGTTTTTGAGCTTTAAAAACATATATGTTTTGTCTAGCTAAAAGATTATTTTTTTCTGTTAATATAGGAACTACCGCATTTTTTTCCGCTTTATCGATTGTCAATTTTTCATTCTCCACAATTTCTTTCTTTTCATCATCTTCAATTTTTTCTTTACCTTTATCTCCCCACTTTTTTTTGAAAAATGGAAACTTCATTTGCTAAAAGTTTTTCTAATAACGTTAATTGAGTCTTTAGTTAAAAATAAATACTTATGATTAAGTATTTCTATAAGATTTAAATTCCTTGCTTCAATAACATCAGCATAGGGTAAATTTCTGACACTTCTAAAAATCTCCGGCTTATTGTTTTCGATTATCAACAATCCACTCTCTCGCTTTTTGGTTGTCTTTCGCGGTTGTAAAAAGTGTGCAAAAAATTTATCAAATTCTTTGGTCTTATAAGCATTAGGTTCCGCCTTATCAATAACCTTTAAAAAACTCTCTTTTAATTTCTGAGAAAGAGCGATTAAAATAGCTTTCCTTTTCATTTTTAAATTAACCCTTATCTTTTTTCTATTTTCTTTTCTTGGACCAAAGGTTACTCCTCCGCCTTTCCACAAAGGCGACCTAATTGAACCATGTCTTGCTCTACCTGTTCCTTTCTGACGCCAAGGTTTTCTCCCTCCTCCTCTCACTTCTCCCCTATCCTTAGTATGAGCATAAGGATAATATCCTTTTAACAGATACCATCTCATAACCTGATGAATTAATTGTTTATTCATTTTTAATCCGAATACATCTTCAGGCAAATCAATTTCTCCTATCACTTCTCCCTTAAAATTGTAAAGATTTGTTTTCATCTTAAGTTTTTATTTCCACCAATGAATGATTAGGACCAGGAATTGATCCTTTAAGCAAAAGCAAGTTTTCTTCTGGGAATATATCGACAACTTTTAGATTTTTAATTGTCACATAAAAAGGTGCAATTCTACCAGCCATCTTTAACCCTTTTCTTACTCTTTGAGGCCATTTTTGACCAATCGAACCACCATGCCTATGTGTATCTTCCTGCCCATGAGTTTTTGGACCCCCAGCAAAGCTATGTCTCTTTACTACTCCAGAAAAACCTTTAGCCTTTCTTTTAGACCTAACTTTAACCAATTCATCTCTCTGAAAAACATTAACTTTCAAAATATCACCCACTTTTAAAAGCTTAGCTACATTTGATAATCTAAATTCTCTTAACACCTTCTTCTTCCCAACACTAAAACTTAACACCGCTGCATCATAGCCATCTTTTTCCTTTGTTTTTATAGCAACCACTTCGCATGGTCCAGCTTTAATAACTGTCACAGGCATAGTTCCGTCATCTCTAAAAATTTGAGTCATACCAACCTTTTCTCCTAATAAAAATTTAACATTTTCTAACTCTGACATCGGCTTAGAATTGGATTATGGGTTAATTTAGATTGACGTTTAAGCTAAAGTTTTATTTCCACCTCTACGCCTGCTGGTAAATCAAGAGAATTAAAAAGTTCAATCATCCTCTGGGTTGGATTAATAACATCAAGAATTCTTTTATGAATCCTCATTTCAAATTGCTCCATACTTTTTTTATAGATAAAAGGAGAACGATTAACTGAATATTTTTTAATTTCAGTTGGCAAAGGAACTGGGCCCCTTATTTCAACGCCCTCTTTTTGGAAAAGTTCAACAATTTGCTTTAATGACTTATCTAAAAGTCGATGATCGTACGATTTAAATCGTAACCTAACTATCTGTTGAGTGTCAGTCTTGTTCTTAACCATACTATAATACTAGTAAAAATCCTATGTTTATTTCAATATCTTAGTAACTACACCTGCTCCAACTGTTTTTCCTCCTTCTCTTACAGCAAATCTCGAACCTTCTTCTAGAGCAATAGGATAGATTAGCTTGGCTGACATTTTGGCATTATCACCAGGCATAACCGCTTCAATTCCCTCCGCCAAAGTTATCTCGCCAGTAACATCAGTAGTTCTAAAGTAAAATTGAGGTTTATAACCAGTATGAAAAGGAGTATGACGACCTCCCTCTTCTGCTCTCAAAACATAGATTTCAGCTTCAAATTCAGTATGAGGAGTAATTGTCCCCGGTTTAGCAACGACCATTCCTCGTTCAACATCTTCTTTCTTCACTCCTCTTAGAAGCAATCCAACATTATCTCCAGGAATAGCTTCGTCCATCTGCTTATGAAACATTTCAATTCCGGTCACGACTGTTTTAAATGGCTGATGGCTTAGGCCTACCACTTCTACTTCTTCATTAAGTTTAATTACTCCTCTTTCTACTCTACCAGTAACAACTGTCCCTCGACCTTCAATTGAAAAAACATCCTCAATTGGCATTAAAAATGGCTTATCAACCTCTCTTTGAGGTTCAGGAATATAATTATCCAAAGCATCAATAAGCTCTAAAATTCCCTTTACCCATTCATCATCTAATGACTTAGCATCCAAAGCCTTAAGAGCAGATCCTTTAATAACTGGAACTTCGTCTCCTGGATAACCATGTTTTTTAAGTTCTGCTCTTACGTCCTCCTCCACTAAATCAATTAGATCCTTGTCTGGTACCATATCAACTTTATTTATAAAAACAACAATAGCTGGAACATTAACCTGCTTAGCCAATAAAATATGTTCTCTTGTCTGAGCCATTACTCCATCATTAGCAGCTACCACTAATATTGCTCCATCCATTTGGGCAGCACCAATAATCATATTTTTAATATAGTCAACATGTCCAGGTGCATCAATGTGAGCATAATGTCTCTTTTCTGTTTCATACTCACAGTGATGAATGTTAATAGTAATACCTCTTGCTTTTTCCTCTGGTGCTTTATCTATCTCTTCATAAGTTAAGGCTTTATCGACTAATCCTTTCAACTTTAAAACATGCTGAATAGCAGCAGTTAAAGTTGTTTTACCGTGATCAATATGACCAATAGTACCAACGTTAATATGAGGCTTATTTCTTTCAAATTTTGCTGGCATTATAATTTAGTTCAATAATAAAAACGACCTTCTAATGATTTTAAAAGTTTATTATTTTCTTAAGTTTAATATTGATACTCTTTTCTATTTTAAACTAAAAATTTTCAAAAGTCAAATAATAAAAATAAAAATTCAATTATTTCCCAACCCCCTCACCTCCTCATCTTCCATATCAATATTATCTGTTCTCTAGGTGCTAGATAAGGAATAG
>JANXBL010000020.1 GCA_025060575.1 Patescibacteria group bacterium
ATCTCTCTTATTTATCTTAGTGTTATTGACTAATTCATAAAGATTAATAAGGTTCAAAATATTTTGTTTTGAAATAAATATGTCAAATTTTTCTATATCTGGATTATTAGCAGAAGTTGATTTTCTAAGAGTAAATATTTGATTTTTCTTCATAAATTCTTTAGCTTCCTTAAGCTTTTCTTCTGCTTTCTTTTCGTCAAATTTATCAAATGTTAGTATATCACTTTTATTAAATATATCTTGATCGCCATTTTTTTCCTCTTTTTTTAACCTATTCTTATCCTTAACTTTAGTAGGTGTATCACTTACAGTTATCTTTACGCCTGGCAGGATAAAATCAGAACTCGTAGCTGTACCAGTAACACTAAAAAATCCTACCCATTTACCCTTTAATTCATTATTAATCAAATTAAAAACATACCCCACTAAAGAAGATTCGTCATTTTTTAAGGTAGATGTTAGATCGAGATTGTTTATCTTAATAAAAAATGACTCTTCCTTTAGTAATAATATCGCTTCAGCATCAAAACTAGAAATATTTTTAGCATCAGCTTCTAACTTATAATTAATGTCAAACTGTAAACCATCCGGATTTTTAAAAAATCCACTGACCTTAACGGTATCAGATGCTACTCGGTAGCGAATATTAGATGATTTTAGTATGGAGTCATAATATTGAAAATATAAGTTGGGAACTTTTTTCTGACCCTTTGGCCAAATTTGTTTAAGATCCTTTGTTAATTGTGACAATTTGCTACGTTGAAATTTATTTTTTGCGTCCAAATTAAACTCTACAACATTTAGATTTTTGCTATCTACTCCACCATCACCAATTATTCTTTGATAAAGCTCGCTTTCACTAATGGCAAGAGTTAAATTTAAATTGATAACTATAAATAGAATAAATACCTCCACTAAAATCTTTAGCAGTCTCATTGCTACTTATCACAGTTTAAATTTGACCATCCTTAATAAGGATTAACTTTATTTTAACTCAAAATCTAAAAAAATTTAAAATTAAACTAAATCTTTGTCTCCACGTCAGTGCTCTTACAATATAAATTATTTTCCACATTAACCACGGCAAAAAACCAAAAAATTGTAAACCTCTAATATTAGCAGCTACATAGAACCTTTTGAGAGGTATCAAATCACCAGCGTGATAGTATCTAAATAACTTAAGATTACTTGAGGTAAAGATGTTTTTTAAATTTTGTGCTAAATATTTAGCTTCCTTAACGGCTGCCTGTGCTGATTGAGGAACATTTATATCTTCAAAACTAATAACATCTCCAAGGGCAAAAACATTCTCATAATTTTTTACTTGGAAAAATCTATTAACAACTATCTGGCCTCTTCTGTTAAATTGTAAGTTGCCAACTATTTTAGGAAGGTTAGGCTTGACACCAGCTGTCCAAATTATTTTTGCTTTCTCTATGATATCTCCGCTATCTAATCTAATATAGTTCTCTCCTATTTCTGTTACTTCTTTTTCTAAAAAAATTTTAATACCATTTTTAGAAAGAAAATCATAGCACTTATTACTTACTCTATCACCAAAATTAGACAAAATTCTTTTGCCCTTTTCAATTAAAATTATTTCAATTTTTTTTAGCTTGATCTTCCTTAAAAAAAAATTGATCTTTGATGCTAATTGAACACCAGTAGCACCACCGCCAACAACAACCAATTTATCAATTGTTTCCTTATGATCTAAATTTGAAATATAATCTCTAAGTTTTTTCATCTCATCTAATGAGCTAAATCTAAAAGAAAATTCTTCAGCTCCTGGAACTCCATAAAAATTAGTTGTAGCTCCTAATGATATGACTAAGTAGTCAAAAGTTATTTTTTCTTTCTCATTAACTATTAAAAATTTTTCCTCTAAATTTACTAGCCCAATATTACCTCGAAGAAGCTTAATATTCATATACTTAAACAACTTCTCAAACCTAACAATAGCCACATCCTCTTTAATGTTGCCAACAACTATTTCATCAAGCAAAGGTTTAAATAAAAAATAATCGTTTTGGTCAATTAAAACTAACTCTATGTCTTTTCTTTGCAATAAAAATTTTTTTAAATTCAAAATAGTATAAACTCCACCAAAACCACCTCCTGCAATTACTAATCTCATTATCACTCTATTATCTAATTTTTGTAAGCAAATTTTTTATCGCCACTATCAAGGATGAATTACGAAAGTTAATGTTGTATCTTTCGTGAATTTGCCATACTTCATCTACAGCCTCATTCAAATAATCAAATAACCTATCAAATACCTTCTCTTTCTTCCATTTTTCCTTATTGATATTTTGAATCATCTCCAAATAGGAAACAATTACTCCCCCTGAATTAGCTAAAATATCAGGAACAATTATTCCCCCTCTCTTGTTAATAATCTCATCAGCCTCATCGGTTATTGGATTATTTGCCATCTCCAAGATTATCTTTGCCCTAATCTTATTGGCATTATGTAAATTAATAACGTTCTCCAGTGCAGAAGGAATTAAAACATCGACATTCAATCTTAACAATTCTTCGTTAGTAATTTCTTTGCCCTTTTTAAAATCGCAAACACTACCCCGGCAATAACAACCACTAATCATTCCTCGCTCTTTCTTACATTCCATAACCAATTCTGGATTTAAACCATCTTTAGAATAAATACCCCCTTTGCTATCAGAAATAGCAATAATTTTATAGTTTTTAATGGCTAAAAATTTCGCCAAATTATAACCTACATTACCAAATCCCTGAATAGCTACTGTTAGAGGTTTTTTAAAATTAAGTCTTTTAATTAAAAGTTCCAAAACAATTTCTCCTCCTTTACCAGTTGCCTCTTCCCTGCCCTCAATACCTCCTCTGTTAATTGACTTACCAGTAAATGTTGCTAATAAATGACTCTTATTTTTAGTATTTTTGCCAGAAAGTTTTAGATATTCGTCGATCATCCAATCCATAATTTGAGAATTAGTGTTAATATCAGGCGCCGGGATGTCTTTGTCTGGTCCGATGAAATCATATATTTTTCTAACATATTCTCGTGATAGAAGTTCCAGCTCTAATGATGACAACTTTTTAGGATCAATTTTTATCCCTCCTTTCGCACCACCCAATGGCAAACCGACTAGAGAACACTTTAAGGTCATAAGTAACGAAAGAGTATTTATTTCATCCTCATCAACCTCTTTAGAAAATCTTATACCTCCTTTATAGGGTCCTAAAAAATTATTATGTTGAATCCGATAGCCTTCAATTAGTTGCAGTTTGCCATCTTTCTTTTTAAAAGGAAGACTCACTTTAATAATTCTCTGTGGTTTGGAAAGAATTTTAAATAAACTATCTAAATCCTTTTCATTGCTGGTCAACTTGTAATTGAGATTTTTTACCTTGGCTAATTTCTTCAACGTATTATTAAAGGTTTGCATGTTATATAGTATAATTTATTTTATAAAATGTCCAATGATAATCCCTTTTTAAAGTTTAATAGATTTTTAGGAAAGAATAAAAAAGATGATAATCAAAATAAAAGAAAGGAACTCTCTTGTGGTTGTATCTATGAAACAGAAGAAGATGCTGAAACTGGAGAAATAAAATTAACCAAAAACATTAAAATGTGCCCTAAACACCAAGCGGAGAAAATGAGCAAAAGTATTTCTTCGAAACAGACAGTAATTAGACACTATCGACCAGAAAAAATATGAATGACGAAAAATTAAAAATTAAAATAATTTTGGGAAGCACTAGAGAAAGTAGGATGAGCGATAAATTTGGTCAATGGATTGCTGATGAACTTAATAAACATCAAAAAGTGGAGGTAGAAATTTTAGATTTACGTTCTTACGATTTGCCTTTTTATGATGAAGCTAAGATTAATGAAAAAGTAAGAGAATTTCAATCAAAAGTAAAGGAGGCCGATGGTTTTGTAATAATTGCCCCAGAATATAATCATGGCCCAACAGCTGTCTTAAAGAATGCTCTCGATTGGTGCTATGAAGAGTGGAACTACAAACCGATAGCATTTGTGGGCTATGGAAGCGCTGGTGCTTCTCGCTCTATCGAGCAATTAAGACTAAATGTTATAGAATTAAGAATGATACCAATTAGAAATGCGGTTCATATTTTAGGCAATAGATATTATGCCTTTAGAGATGGTAAACTTGACTTTAAAGAATTAGTTGAAGAAAATCTGAACAAAGCCCACGAAATGATTCATGAACTTTTATGGTTAACCAAAGTAATGAAGGATGCTCGACAAAGTAAAAATTAATCTTCAAAAACAAACTTTTTAGAGTTAATAAAATTCCATAAAGAAGCACAAAGAATAGCCAAGAATTGAGCCATCAAGGTTGGTATTCTAAAGAATTCCACAAAGAGATATAAAAAAATTATATTGATACATAGCCCTAATAGTGAAAATAAAATAAATTTAAAATATGACGGTATTATTTTAATATTTGCACTCTTGAAATTCCAGTATCTATTTAAAAAATAGTTTGAAGTAACAGCAAATATAAATGATATTAGGGCAGAAGACATATACCACCAATTAAAGTAATTAACTAGAATGTAAAAAATAGTGAGGTTAATAATTAGACCAATACTACCAATTAGGCAAAATTTAATAAATTTTTTAAAATTACTATTCTTTCCACTTAATATTAGAGACAGAATTTGATAAAAACTTAATAAAACAATCTTCAAGTTCATTTTGCTTTTCCCCGCCTTTCTATCAGTAAAAGTATAAGGTACTTCAACTATTTTTCCTCTAAATTTAGCCTTAGAAATTATCTCCAAACAAATCTTAAACCATTGAAAATTTATATTACAATTTTCGATAACATCTCTTCTAATCATAAAAAATCCCGAAAGGGGATCCCTAATATCGGTAATTAAACTAGCAAAAATCGTACCTATTTTAGACAAGAGTCTTCTGAAAAACGACCAGTTTTTAATTTGACTCTCTCCTAAATATCTACTTCCAACCACCATATCAACATCATCAACCATAATAGCTTTTAACATTGAAAAAATTGCAGATGGAGGATGACTCAAATCTGCATCCATTACGCAAATTAAATCACCTTTTGCCACTTTAATTCCGTCCATAATAGCTGAGCCTAAACCATATTTACTATTTCTTATGATTAAATTAATGCATTTATTCTTGCTAGAGATAGATCTCAAAATATCTATCGTACCATCAGTCGAACCATCATCAACAAAAATTATTTCTGTTAAAATAGGTAATTTTTCTACTGTTTGTTCCAATTCTTTTATCAGAGATGGTATGTTATCTTTTTCATTTAAAGTAGGAATAATGATTGAAAGAAAGTTATTTCTCATTCTTTAATTTGATGAAAGGCCAGAACAAAAAGGATGAAGTTATCTTTGACAAAGCCCATAACCAATTATGAGGATTATACGATGTTTGTCCAGTGAACCAAAAATAGGTTAGGATAAAAAACCCCTGTTTAAAAAGATATGTCATAATACTCAGGAAAAACAAGAAAAAAAATATGAAAATGACAATTCTAGTATTATTAAATTTAAGAAAATTTAAATAATAATTTAATACTTTTAGCAAGAGAAAAACAATAATTAACACGATAATAGAATAGAAGAAAAATTTTAGATTAACACCAATAACCCTAGGAAAATGACCTAAAAAATTATAAATTTTTAAGAATTTTTCTATTTTTCTTAAGTCGTAATCAAGATTATTAATTAAAAATAGCCAATAAAAAAATTCATAAGTAGCCATAAAGAGTAAAGCCATTAGGCTAGCCACTACGAACTTAACAATAGAATTTTTGATGTTGCTTACAAAAAATATAAAAAAATAATTAAGACAAATTCCAATAGTTGAAACAGCATGAATTATCACTGATAAAGGAGTGAGCTTCATCTTCGTTTCTATTCCTAAACGGGATATATCATAGATAGCTAATCCCAACCAAAAAAAAATAGGTAAAAGTAAAGTTAAATCAAGAAAAAATCGCCATCTATTAATTACAACCATTTCTTTCTAATAAAGACAAGAATAACTACCAAAACTATTAAAAGATTTAAAATAACGATCCAATAAAAAGTATGAGGATAATTTTCAAATGGTAATTTCACATTCATTCCATAAAAACTAGCAAAAATTACTGGCAGATTAAGAACCACTGTCAAAGCAGTGAAAATTTTGATCACCTGATTAAGATCGTTACTTAATATTGTTGAATAAGCCTCTCGAATATTAACAATATTTCTTAAGTTAGACTTTGCCAATTCAATTAATTGATTGTTAGCTCTAATCAAATTTTCAATTAATTCTCTATCTTGATCATAAAGTTTAAGGATTTTGTTTTGTAATAGTTGGTTAAAAGCATTATCCATAGAAATTAGAGCAGAAAGAAAATCATTTAAAATTGTTTCGAAAAATACGAATTGCTTAATATCCTTGTTTAGAATTTTTTCTGGAGCAACAATGAATCTTCTTACCCTTTTGTTGATATTAATTAATAACCGACTATAAATTAAATTAATCTTTGAAAAAATTTGAAAAAAACACTTAGTTCTTTGAGTAGTGTAAAAATTTTCATCCCTTAAAATATCATCAATAAAAGGAATTTCTCTATTAGCAACGAGTAAAATAAAATTATCATTGAGGCTAATTAAAAAAGGAGTTGTGCTTATTGTTTTATCAACTTCGGAAGGAAATCTACCATAAAAATAGATACCATTATTTTCAACTTCTAAACGAGGGACTTCATAATCATCAAGAGCATCTTGTAAAAATTCCATATTGAATCCCAATTTTTCACTTATGGTTAATAATTCCTCTTCTGATGGCGATTCTAAATAGACAAAAGAACCTATTTTAAATTGATCGGAAATAAGAGCATTTTTTTCTCTTACTGATCTATAATAGATTTTAATCATTCTAATACTATTTTAAACTCAGATATTTACTTCTGACAATGAGAACAATAAAAAGTACTTCTGTTGTTAATTTTAATTCTTACAATTTTTTCTTTGCACTTTAAACATTTTTCTCCTTCTCTTCCGTAAACTAAAAAAATATTTTGATATTCACCTCTGTTTCCGTCGGGCCTTAAATAATTTCTGGAACTAGTTCCCTTATACCTTAAAGCTTTTTGAATTATCTTTTTGATAGCAAGGTATAGTCTACTAATTTCCTCTTTCTGTAAACTCCTGCTTTCTCTTAAAGGATGAATTCCCGCTAAAAATAATATTTCACTTGCGTAAATGTTTCCTATGCCGGCAATTTTCTTTTGATCCATCAGTAACAGCTTTATTTTTTGCTTACTTGAAGAGCAATATTTTCCCAATTCATCAAATTTTAATTCTAAGCAATCAGTGCCTAATTTATTTAATTCATTATTTAATTTTTCCTTTTTAACCGCTTTAATCCATCCAAATCTTCTTGAATCATTAAAAATTAAGACTCCTTTAGAAAGATAGATAACAACCCTAGTATGCTTTTGTTGCCTTAGATATCCTTTCTCTAATCTTTTATAAAATAATAACTGACCTGTCATTTTTAAATGAACAATTAGATCATAATCTCTGTCTAGATAAAAGATTAATAATTTTCCCTTTCGTGAAGAACCAATAATCTTCTTGCCAACTATATCAAATTTTTTGCCAATAAAAGACTTTTTTGAAATAATATAAACCTTTTGTATCTGCTGGCCAATAATTCTACCATGAAGATCAATCCTTATCGTTTCAACCTCTGGCAACTCAGGCATCTAACCACCTAAATAAACCTTTTGAATAAGAGGATGAGCTAAAATATCTCTACCCCCTGATAAAACTTCTTCTCCATTTTCTAATAAATATACTCTATCAGCAATCTCACAAGCTTTTTTTGCATTCTGCTCCACCAATAAGACTGAAATTCCACTATCTCTAATTTCTTGAATTTTTACAAACACCTCTTCTTGAATTTTGGGTGCTAAACCTAATGAAGGTTCATCTAAAAGTAATAATTCTGGATCAGCAATAAGCCCTCGAGCTAAAGCCAACATCTGTTGTTCACCTCCGGAAATAGAATCAGCCTGTAAGTGAAGTTTTTTTCTAAGATGAGGAAAAATATTAAGAACAATTTCTATTCGACTATTAAGCAAATCATCATCCAAAATGAATCCTCCCATTAAAAGATTTTCCTTCACTGTCAAATTAGAAAAAATAATTCTTCCCTGAGGAATATAACTAATGCCCAACCTAATCAGATCATGAGTGGCAATTTTTAGTAGATCTTGACCTTTAAAAATTATCCTACCACTTTGAATTTTAGTCATACTAACAATGCTTTTCAAAACAGTACTTTTTCCTGCACCATTTGGACCAATTAAAACAACAATCTCTCCTTCATTAACTCCTATATCTATCCCTCTGAGAACTAAAAATTTACCGTAACCACTGTGAAGATTTTCAATTTTAAGGAGCATATATTTTAGCAAAGTAGAAAATTGAGGATATTATAACATAAAAGCATTTTGTTAAAGTAGTATGCTGTAGGGAAAAAAATTCTAGAGAGAAAGTATTTCTTTCTGTATTGTAGAACCTTTAATATTTATTTGGTCTCCTTATAGATTCATAAAATTCTCTTATTGTAACTCAACTATCCTACCATTTTGAAATTCATACATTTTCTGAGGAAAGTATATATCCCTTCCTATAACTTTTACCTCGGGAATGCCTAAATTAATTTGACTTCTACCTCTTTCAAGCCAATTAATTATATCATCAGGATTCGTAGAATTAGTATTCTTTATGCCTTACATTATTACCCTTCAACTCACATAGATATCGAGTAGAGAGAATAAATCTAAGATTCACCCATGAACAAAGATACTAATAGCTAATAAAGTAAATTTAATCATTATTTAAAGAATGCAAGTTTATCTGAGGATTCCGAAATAGATTCTATCTCTTGCCCAGGTAGGCTTCGAGAACTTTAGGATCATTTTTAATAAAATTAGGGTGGCCCTCACTGATTATTTTACCTTCTGACATTACAAAAACATAGTCGCTAATATCCATAACAAAGTTAATATCATGCTCAATCAATAAAATAGTATCACCATTTTCCATTTGTCTTTTTAAAATGTCTTTAATTACCTGTCTTATCTCTGGATTAACACCAGCTACTGGCTCGTCTAACATTAAAATTTCATGATGCTTTAGAATTGCTCTTGTTAACTCAAGAAGCTTAGCTTGACCATAAGAAATTTCTTTAGCAGTTACACTCAATTCTCTGGTAAATTTTATTTCTTTAAGAAATTGATGGATTATCTCTATTTTTTCCTTTTCCACGTCACCATCGTATTGCCAAAACTTTAAAATATCTTCATAATCAGAATGAAAGGCTAAAAGAAGATTGTCTTTTAAACTTAAATATTTAAAATTTCTAGTAAACTGAAAGGTGCGAGCAAAATAATGAGCTCTTTGATAAGTGGGTAAATGATTAATAATTTCTCCCCTTAAAATAATTTCTCCATTATCAGGTTTTAAAAAACCTGACATTAAGTTAAAAAACGTCGTCTTTCCTGCACCATTTGGGCCAATTAAAGAATAGATCTTGCCTTCTTCTATTTTTAAATTAACATCATCAACAGCCTTGATACCTCCAAAAAATTTAGATAAATTTTTTACCTCAATTAAAATCATTCTTTGTTATATTTCAATTTTGCCACTTATTCCTTTAGGTCTGAACCAAATAATTGAAACCAGCATCACCGCATATAAAATCTGCCTTAATGAACCAATAAGAAATGATGGTAAATAAAAAAACCTTAAAACTTCAGGCAAGATTAACAAAATAAGCGTCCCCACTAGTACACCTCGATTGCTAGCTAGGCCTCCTAAAAAAAGAGCAGAGAGAATAAAAATAAGATCGCCTAAACCAAAACTATAAGGATCTAAATAAGTAAAATAATGAGCATAGAGAGTACCAGCTAAAGCAGAAAATAAGCCACTTAATCCTAGTATTAAGTTCTTAATCTTAGTAGTGTCACGTCCTAAACTCGCTAAAGCTAATTCATCATCTCTCAATGCTTGGATTATTCTTCCTATAGGAGAAGAGGTTAATTTTTCTAAAAACAGAAAACTCAAAATGGCAATAAGTCCATAAAAAATAAAAATTTCATGAAGCTTATCAATGAAGAATCCAAAAAAATTAGGTTTTTCTATTCCTGGCAAACCCAAAGCGCCTCTAGTTAAACTCTCCCAGTTTAGAGCAATAGTAAAAATAATAAAATTAAAAC
>JANXBL010000021.1 GCA_025060575.1 Patescibacteria group bacterium
GAAGTAGTATTACAACCACTTGCTAACCAATAACTTAATTGTGTTGAGCCATCAGAATCTGTAAATCTGATATCACCACAATCTGAACGCATTTTGTTTTGTCCAATGAGTTGTTGAGTGTTAAGAATGACTAATATTTGATAGTCGGTAAGAGTGGAAGTATTTTGAGTATTATCAATAGTAACTTGACGACGATAGGACCAGCCTGGAAAAAGATTAGGATCAAAGAAGTATGGATTAGGATTGGTGTTTTCAATTTGAAAAGGAACAGTTGAAGTATTAGAATATTTAAGATGAAAGAGAGCTGTGGGGGATGCAAGATTAACACCTAATTTTCCTCCCATTATAGAAAGAATGGATTTAAATACCTTAATAGGTTTATCAATAACCAACTGTCCTGATTGAACTTTCAACACTCTACCTGCATTACTGGGTGGTGAAGCTGTTGGTTCATCAAAAGCAAATAAACTTAAAAATCCCACTAATGATAGCCCTAAGACTATTAAAATCAAATACCACCTTTCCATGAATATTAGTTAAATTTTAGCAAATAAATTATTTTTAGATGAGATATTAAAATTTTAGTACCTATGATTTTAACTATTTAATCCTTAACAATCACTCTTAAATTAGCAACGATATTATAGCCAACCTTAATTGGCAATTGATATTCACCTGCCTCCTTGATTTTTTCCTTTAATTCTATACTTCCTTTGGCAATATTTATTCCCTTATCTTTCAAAATTTTTGTTATTTTTTCGCGAGTTACTGAAGTATATTTAGAAATTTTAAAGTCAATAGTCAATTTTTCTATTTCTTCTTTCAATTTTTGAGCTAAGTTTTCTCTTGTTTTAATTTTTTCCGATAATAGTAATGGTTTTAATTCTTTGCTTAGTTTTTTCTCATCGGCTAAAACAGCCTTTCCTTGGGAAACTAAATAACGAAAATAACCCTTTCTAACTTTTACCACTTGACCTTTTTGACCTAAATTTACTATGTCTTCTAATAATAAAATCGGCAATTTCTCTTCTTTTTTTCTTTTCTTTTTCATCTATCTCTAATTGGATCTCTTTAAATTAATGACTAAATTATTAATAAAAACCAAAAACCATAATGTCACTATAATACAAAATCACCTTAGGTTAATCAATAAAATTTTATCAATTCAACTGCCTTATCTAAAATAGCATCAGTTGTCGTTGTAATCTCATCCTTAACCTCAACGTCAGGCACTAAACCATTACCTTCCAATTTCATTCCTTTTGGAGTTAGCCAATAATCCACTGTTAATTTAATCATTTTTCTTTCGGTAGCTGATGACTCGCTTCCAGTTGACCTATGGGAAGGAATAATTTTCAATGGGGGCAAATAGAAAATTTGTTGAACACTCCCTTTACCAAAACTTTTCTCACCCACCAGTTTAACACCAAGATTATCACGTAAGGCTGAAGCAAAAATTTCCGAAGCAGAGGCTGATCCGCGATTAATTAAAATGATAACCTTTTCCCTCTTTAAAGTACCTGGTCCCTTAGAAAGAATTGGTATTTCATTTACACTCCTTTTCTTTTCTCTCAAAATAACTTTGCCCCTCTCTAAAAACAATTCACTTAACATTACTGCCACCTTGAGATAACCACCCGGATTGTTTCTAAGATCAATAATGAACCTATCAGCTCCTTTATCTTTAAGTGCATTAAATTCACTTTTGAAATCAGAATAAGTATTCTGGTTAAAGCTATTAATCTTTATATAACCGATGTTAGGTGGAATGAATTTAGATTTTATAACTTGAATGGTGATAATTTCTCTAGTTATTTCAAAATCTTTAGCGTCTGCCCAACCTTCTCTAAAAATAGTCAAAGTAACCTTGGTACCTGGTTTGCCTCTTATTTTTGAAACCGCTTCATCAATAGGCATATTTTCTGTGCTTTCTCCGTCTATTTTTAAAATTCTATCTCCTGGTTTAAAACCTGCTCTTTCAGCTGGCGTCCCTTCAAGTGGAGCAATAACAGTAAGAACCCCATTTCTAATGCCAATTTCAAACCCTACCCCTCCAAATGATCCCTTTAAATCTTCTTCAAAAATTTTTGCCTGTTTTTCAGAATAAATATCAGAGTAAGGATCATCAAGTGAACGCAAAAGACCTCGAGTAGCTTCAAACATCGCCTTTTGGGAATCTATCTTTGAAACATCAACAAAATTTTCTCTAATGATATTCCAAACACTTAAGAACATTTTAAAATCTTCTTTTGTAAAATTTTTCCCCACTGATTCCGCTAATGCTCGATCATAGCCCAGCCTATAAGAAACATTAAAAATCACTACCATCACGACGATAAAAAATATCAACTGTCTTAAAATTTTATTATTCATGATTAGTTTTAAACTTCAGGCAATTGTTTTGGCCCGAGAAAAATTTAAGGAATGCGACGGAAATGTCTATATTTTATCAAAAAAGGATGGAGTTTTGAAATGTTCAGTTAAGGGATTATTTAAGTTAAACAGCAAAAACCTCGCTTTCATTCAGCCAGGCAGTTTTAACACTTTCCTTATTTTAACAGATCTCAATAAATTTAGAATCATCTCAACTTTGCCTCTAAAATTAATAAAATTAAATTCCCTAAAAAATCCTTATGTTTTTATATGGGCTTTAAAAATTATTAAGAACATTGGCCTTCCTCAAACACCACCTCTTATCTGGTTTTTGGTAAGACATTTGGATACTTATACTAACCAAAATCCTCATAACTTTCCCTATTGGTTCTTGTTCCATATCTATAGAGAATTAGGTTACGAATTAGAAATTGAAAGATGTGCCAGTTGCCAAAGAAAATTAGAAAAGATTGCTTTCTTTGATAATCAAAAATCACTTTTTTGCCGGGATTGTAGTCAAAACAAAAACCATCCAATAAACCCTCAAGAAATTAATCAGGCAAAAAAAATAAAGGATATCATTCGCATCCCTCAAAAAATACCACCTTTTTTAATAAGAATGATTAAAAATAATGAGAGTCTTCTGAGGGATAGTTATATGATAAAATTTAATCATCAAAATGAAAGGTAATATTTTAAATAAAATTTTAAATAAAATTTTAATAGCAGTTATTATCCTTTTTATTTTAGCTTCTCTATTTTTTCTCTATAGTGTTTATTTCAAACCTTTGCCTGCTCTTGGTTTAAAAATAGAATTGATCGGTGCTAATGAGGTGATACCGTTAGAAAATTATCAATATAAGATAAAGGTAAATAATGGCTCAAACAAAAATTTAAGTGATGTAAATTTAAGAATTATTCTTTCTGAGGGAATTTTTATGAGTGGAAATCAGGCAATGAAAGAATTTTCCTTTTCCCTCGGAAGGATTGAAGCTAAAAAGAGCGCTGAACAAAATTTAAATTTATTTTTTATCAATGAGGGCAATTTCAAGGAAACAATTAAATTTATCCTTACTTACAAGATTGAAGATAAGGCTCATATTTTTGAAAAAGAAGACAGTTTTTCAATTTTAGTCAAAAATTCCCCTATCCAAGCACAAATTTTTGTGCCCACTAAAATTTATCTTAATCAAGAATTTCAATCATCTTTTAAAATTATTAACCTTTCCAATAAAACTTTAGAAAATGTAAAGGTTAAGATTGATGCTCCATCAAATTTTCTCCTCATTTCCACCTTTCCTCGCACTGAACATCTCTATTGGGAGTTCAAAAAATTAGAACCAAAAGAAATTAAGGATATCTCTATAATCGGTCAAATTCAAGACATTAAATCATCTGCCATTTTCAGTGCTCAAATTGATTTTGATTATGTAGGCAAATCTTTTTCTCTTCCTAAAGAAATAGCTAAAGTTAATCTTTTAGATAATCCTGTTGCTATTAACATCAGCATTGCACCATCTCAAACAAGCGTGCCAATTGGCAGTAATCTTCTTTACGAAGTATCAATTAAGAATCGAAGCCAATCAGTGCTAAACGAAGGATTAGTCAGAGTTAAATTTTTTGGTCCTTTTGACATTAGTTCTCTTCAGAGCGATGGTGCTTATTCTCAAATCGATCAGTCACTTTCCTGGACATCTCGAGAAAAACCAGAGCTTTTAAACATTAAACCGGGCGATGAAATAAAGCTAAGATTTTCTATCTCTCTCATCCAGAGTTATCCCATACTAAATAATGAAAACTCAAAAAATTTTATTGCTAGAGCGAGGGTTGAATTTAAAACTCCAACTATACCCATTGAAATCGAAGAGACATTAAAAGAATATATTGTTTATCAAGAAGTCGAGAAAAAGATTAGTGGCCGATTAGAGGTGCAAAGTCAAGCTTTTTACGGTGATGAATTCTTTGAAGCTTCAGGACCTTTACCTTTAGCTAACGAACAACCAACAACCTTTAGCTGGCACATAAAGATAAGAACAATTGGTGAAGACTTTGGAAACTTCACCCTAAGCACTCGTTTCCCTCCACGAGTTAATCTAACTGGTAAAGTAGGAGGTGATGCTATAAAAGAAAATTTAAAATTTGATCCTAAAACAGGTGTTTTCTTTTACAGCGTTAACAAACTGGATGCTAATTTGGGTTACTCTCAAAAAGAGATGGACTTAGTATTTGAAGTCGTGGTTACCCCTCCTGCTTTGATTGATCCTAATGATTTGGTAATCGTGCCGTCTTTACAATATTCAGCTGTAGGTTCATTTAGCAACAACGAATTCAGTGGCACGACTGATTACATCAAAGCAGATAACATTACTAAAAAATAATTAATGACTACTCTTGAAAGAATTATTCAGATATGTAAACAGAGAGGTTTTATCTTTAATTCTGCTGAAATTTATGGAGGCTTGAAAGGATTTTACGATTTTGGTCATTTGGGGGTTCTACTTAAAAATAATATTAAAAATCTCTGGCTAAAAGATGTTGTTTTTTCTGGAGAAAACATCTTTTTAGTTGAAAGCGCTTTAATTGGCCCTAGAAAAATTTACGAAGCCTCGGGTCATCTAGAAAATTTTTATGATCTATTAGTGGAATGTAAAAATTGTCATAATCGTTTTCGCGCTGATCATCTTTTAAAAGGTGAATATGGAGAAGTAAAAATTAAAGATAATCGGGCATTGTGCCCACTTTGTGAAGGAGAGTTGACTGAACAACGCACCTTTAATCTTATGTTTAAAACGAATGTCGGTCCAGTGGAAGAATTATCTAGTGAAGCTTATTTGAGACCAGAAACTGCTCAGGGAATTTTTTATAATTTCAAAAACGTTCTCACTACTATGAGAGCGAAACTTCCCTTTGGCATCGCTCAGATAGGCAAATCATTTAGGAACGAAATAACACCTCGTAATTTTATCTTCCGCATGAGAGAGTTCGAACAAATGGAGTTAGAATTCTTCACCTATCCCGAAGAGGCAAATAAATGGTTTGACTATTGGGCAGAAAAGAGATTTAATTTCTATCTTAAACTTGGTTTTAAAGATAAAAATATTCGCCAACGAGTATATTCTAAAGAGGAACTGGCTCATTATTCATCAGCCACGATTGATATTGAATATAACTTTCCATGGGGATTTGATGAATTAGAAGGAATTGCTAATCGAACTGACTATGACCTTAAATCTCATAATAAATTTTCTGAAAGTGAGCTTTTCTATTTTGATGAAAAAAGAAAAGAAAAAATTATCCCCTATGTTATTGAACCATCAGTAGGTATTGAAAGACTTCTTCTGGCTGTTTTATTAGAATTTTATGATGAGGATAAAATTGAAGGTGAAACGAGAAAAATTTTTCGCTTTCCTCCCTCTTTAGCACCATTTAAGGTAGCTGTATTTCCTCTTCTCAATAATCGGCCAGAATTAGTTTCGAAAGCTAGAAAAGTATATTCATTAGTTAAGAAAAATTTTCAGGCTTTTTATGATGAAAATGGTTCAATTGGCAGAAGATACAGACGACAAGATGAGATTGGAACACCATTTTGCTTAACAATCGATTTCCAAACTTTAGAGGACGAAACGATAACAATTAGAAATCGAGACACTACCAAACAGGAAAGAATTAAAATAACTAACATAAACTCCAGAATCAGAAAGTTAATCAATAAATTTAGATAATAACTCTAAAATAATAAAATTATTTTCCCTAAAAAAATCATTAATCGCTAAGTTAAAATTTTTATTTCTTGACAATAATCTAAGAAATCTATCCCCTAAGACTAATTGTTTATCTCGAGATAGATCTTCAACTATAAACATATAATCATCTTTATTTAAAGAAGAAACCTTTATTAAAAAAGATGGTTGAAAATTAAAAGAGAATTGATTGCCAATATTCTTACTATTTTCTGCATTAATGTTATGATTTAAGGTAGTTTGCCAAGTTTCTCTATCATCAAGAGAGCTAAAGTTATCAACATCTAATATCAGATTTTTTTCTAAACTATTAGTATCTGTTAGCTTTTCAGCTGTATCGGCCATATTTTGTAATTCTTCATTCGCTATCGCCAAGTAACTAAATGCTAATGACAGAATTATTATCTTTAAAATGATCGGCTTCATTCTTGAAATGATTATAAAATAAAATTTTTTAGATAACAATCCATTTTTTTTCCAACAACTTTAAAAAATTTTCAAAAAGTTTGGCAACCAGAATTGGTCCAGTACCTCCTGGAGTAGGGGTAATCAACGAGGCAATGTTTTTAGTTTTTTCAAAATCGATATCACCATATATTTTCCCGTTTTCGAATGAATAACCAAAATCAATCAGAATTGCCTCTTCCTTACATACATTAACTAAACCCGCCTTTCCTACTCCTGAAATAACAATATCCGCGTTAAGTAAAAATTTTCTAAGATCTGTATTTTCTTGAGCAATGATTACTGTAGCTTTTTGATTAGCTAAATAATGAGCCACTGGTTTACCCACTAATTTGCCATAACCAATTATAAGAATAGTTTTATCATCTACCGTCACTCTGTTTCTTTCAAAAATTTCCCTCACCACTTCAACAGCGGGGGGTAAAACAAGGGGAGAATTGGTGAAAAATTTGCCTAACAATCGAGATGTTAAGCAATCAATGTCTTTTTTGGCAGGGATAGAATTTAAAAGATATTGAGCTGGTAAATGAGATGGAAGAGGTAATTGAAAAATAGCGCCTTGAATAGTTTTGTGTCTTAAAATTTGGGAAATATATTTTCTTATCTTTCTCTTTCCCCAGCTCTCATCAATTTCGTATATTCGAAAATCAATTTCCAATTCTTTGGCAAATTTTTCCTTTATTTTTAGAAAACTTATCTTTGACTCGTCTTTACCTATCAAAAAAGCAGCTATTTTCAGATCTTCATATTTTTTTCTCTCTTCTTTTAGCTTTCCTAAAATTTCTTCTGCTATCTTTTTACCATCGATAATCATTAAATTTGATTATAAATCTTGATTTAAAATTATTTAAGATGGACTTTATCTTTGAATCAGCTAATAAGCCTCTAGAAAAAATTGTTCAAGAACTAGAGACTAACTTTGATGGCCTTAATGAAGAACAAGCTAGGAAGAAAAAAGAAAAATTTGGTGAAAATAAGATTCAATCAGTTCAGATTGATCTGTTAGAAATTATCAAGAGAAACTCGCTAAACTTTTTTAATTTTTTTCTTCTTCTCGCTAGTTTTCTTTCTTTCGCTATAGAAGGACCAGGTGTTGAAAGTGGTTTAATATTTTTCTTTTTAATATTGTCCATTGTCGTAGCGGTGTTTCAAGATTATCGAGCTAATAAATTAACCGAAAAATTATTAAGCTATTTTAAGCACCACTCTTTGGTAAAGAGAAATGGCCAATGGCAAAGAATAGAAAGTAAAAATCTTGTCCCTGGCGATTATATAAGGGTTGAAGCTGGTTGGCTTATTCCCGCTGATGTAAGAATAACCAAAGCTGAAGATTTATTAGTTAACGAATCGATTATTAGCGGAGAGAGTGAACCAGTTTTTAAAGATACCAAAAATATAAAAGCTGAAAAGTTGACTGATAATAAGCAATTTGCGCCCACTAACATAGGACTAATGGGAAGCACGGTAATCAAAGGCGAATTGGAAGGAATTGTTCTATCAACTGGCAAAAATACCTATTTCGGTTCATTAGCTAAAAAGACACTGGAGATTAAAAAGGAAACTGCTTATAAGAAAATGATGGATGATTTTGCTAAGAAAATAGGCTATGTTGCTATCATAGTGGCTATCTTGATTATATTATCAAAAATTTTACTTGGCAATTATTCTCACATTCAAGAAATAGTTATTTTCACTATTGTTCTTGCAGTAGCTATAGTGCCTGAATTTTTACCAACAATGACAGTTTTGACACTTAGCTTAGCAGGAAATAAACTAAGTAAAAAAGGATTAATCATCAAAAGATTATCAGCAATTGAGGATTTAGGATCAATTGAGGTTCTTTGCACTGATAAAACGGGAACATTAACAACCGGCGAGATGAAATTGCAAAGAATCATCTCTCAAAATGAAAAAGAATTCACTAAGTATTTTTTAGCCGATTACTATCTAAGTAAAGAATTGACTCCTTACGAAAAATCGTTCATAGAAGCAGGCCTAGGCAATGAAAATGACTATCAAGATTATAAATTGATTGAGGATGTGGAGTTTGATCCAATAAAGAGGATTAGAAAAATCATAATTCAGGTTGGCGATCAAAAAAAAGAAATAACAAAGGGAGCGCCTGAAGAGGTGATAGACATTTGCTTTAATAACAAAAAGGAATTGATCGAAGAAAAAAAATATTGGTTATCAGCCTTTCAAAAAGAAGATAGCGAAGGATTAAGAACGTTAGCAATGGCAATTGATGGTGAATTTTGGGGTATTGCTAGCTTTATTGATCCAATCAAAAAAACAGCCTTTGAAGCAATTGAATTAGCTAAAAAGCTAAACTTAGAGATAAAAATTTTAACGGGCGATTCTCCACAGGTGGCTTATTCAGTCGCAAAAAAACTAGGATTGATTGAAAATGGAGAAAAGGTAATTTTAGGCGAAGAGATAAGAAATGTTAACGAAGAAAAGATATTTGAAATCGTTAAAAATAATAATGTTTTTGCTAGAGTTTTGCCAGAAGATAAGCTTAGAATAGTTGAAATTTTGCAAAGAGAAAAATTTGTTGGTTTCTTGGGAGAAGGAATAAACGATGCTCTTGCCCTTAAAGTTGTTAATGTTGCTCTGGTTGTTGATAACGCCACTGATGTTACTAAGCAGGAAGCTGATATCATTCTTCTAAAAAAGGACTTGAAGGCGATTATTGAGGGGATAAGTTTTGGCAGAAAAACACTTGAAAACATAGGCAAATATGTAAAACACACTATGAGTGATAATTTTGGTAATCTAACATCAGTTGCCTTTTTAACATCTTTCTTGCCTTATGTTCCTCTTACTCCTATTCAAGTCCTTTTGACAAATTTTCTTACTGATATTCCCTTGGTTGCCTTTGCTGATGACAATGTAAAAATTGAAGAAATAAGAAAACCAATAAAAATGTCAAGTCATCATTTAATTTTACTTTTGCTAATTTTAGGAGGAATTGCTGGCATAATAAATATAATTGGCTTTGTTTTAGTTAAAGATCAACCTGTTGAAGTCGTAAGGACATATCTTTTTTTGTTAACCACCCTTACCGGATTAGCAGTTTCTTTTAGCATTAGGACAAAAGACTGGTTTTTTAGATCAAAGCCATCATTCTTCTTTTCATTAATTTCAGCCTTAGCAATTTGTCTATCGATTATTATCGTCTTTAATCAATTCTTTATGAGCTTATTTGACTTTGCTAAACTTGAAAAAAGTTCAATTTTACAATTAATAATCTTAGTTTTAGTCTTTTTAGTACTTACAGAGATAGCTAAGAAAAAATT
>JANXBL010000022.1 GCA_025060575.1 Patescibacteria group bacterium
TTTTTACTAATTCATCTTCAAATTGAGAAATAAAATCAATGATTTTGTAAGCGATATTTTTTAATATTTGAAGTTCATCTATTCTTTCTTTAGGCCATTCGGCATCTTCAGAATAATAATATTGATAAAGCCAAAGTTTAAATTGTTCCTTTAAAAATTCATTAGCGTTTTTATTGATAAAATAATCTACTTCTGATTGCTTTTCAAAGGTTGAAAAAGCTTTGTCTAAAATATCATCAGTTATTTTGATATTGTTTTCTTTTAATTTCTTTTTAATATCATCATAGTTAGTTTTTTTTCCTTTTTCTGAATAAAAAACATTGAAAGTAATAATTTCACCATTTCTTATATCTTTAAGTTCATATATTAAGCTTCTTTTTTCATTTGCTTTTTTATATTCTAATTGAGAAACATCAAAGAAAAATTTGTATTTTTGATTATTTTCTTCAAGTTCAATTTCTAAGTTTTTAAAAATTCTATCTGTTTTAACATAATAGAGCATTCTTGTTTTCCAAAAGAGAATAACATCCTTATCGTCTGTGTAGACCTTATCATAAATGTTATGAAAAAAAGGCGTATAGTTAAAGTAAACTGAACCTGATCGGGTAAAATAGTGCTCAAAAAAGTTGTATAATTTATCAAATAACTCTTCTCTAAATTTTTTATAGTTAGTTAAAGCTTTTTCAATATCTTGTTTTAGGTATTTTTCTATTTTAGAATAATATCTAGATTTAATTTTCATTAAATTAATGAAACCACCTTCTCCTTCAATTTTCTCACCAATAAAAAGATTTCGAAGCGCTTGGTAGAATTTTTCCTCTTTATTGTTAGAAGACATAACAGCCGAATACTTTGAAGATTCGTTATTTTTTGGCATCAACAGGAAGGGCAAAAGAATTAAGATACTTAATTACTCTTTTCGAAGAGAAAAAAGAATAAATTGGTTTAAGTATATCAATAAGAGATTGAACTAATGATTCTTTTAAGTCGAGGGGGTGAATTTGTTCTTTTTGATAATCAGAAAGAAGTTCATTTCTCTTTTCATAGGAATAAATTTTGAATGAGCCATTAGCTAGCTTTATTTTTATTTCATTTTTAATTGGCAGGATCAACCAATATAACCAATCGAGAGGAGGATTATAAACTATATCACCGGGAGGACAAAAAACTTTCATAATTTTTCTTTCAATTTCTGATGGCGAATCATGAATAAAAACACAAGTTTCTGGTTTAGATTTGGACATTTTAAGATCTATTGCTAAATCTTTTAATTCTTCCTTGGCAATTGGATATTTAGGAGGTTTTTGCAAGCCTAGAAGAAGATGATGATGAAGAGCAACGGGCGGTTGAAAGCCAATATTTTTAGCAACATCAATGGCAATAACATGAGCTTTTCGCTGATCCAGTCCGCCGTGAGCAAGATTCACTCCTAAAATGAACAAATCAGCCACTTGCATTATAGGATAGCACAATTTTGCAAAATCAATTCCCTCACTCATCTTCCTTCCCATAATATCAATACTTCTTTGAGTTCGAGCAAGAGTAGTATTTCTAGCAATTTTAATGAAGAGTTCCCAGTATTTGTCATTATGATGGTAAAGTTCTGAACCTAAAATAAACTCAACTTTATCAGAATTACCTCCTACTGCTTCAATTGACATTTGTAAAGCTTTTCTAAAATAGCCATTCGCTACCTCCCTAATTTTTTTCCAATCACCCCCTAATTTATCATTAATCCAAGAGTGCCAATCAGCGAGTAAAATTTGTGTTTTAACATTTGCTTTTTGCAAATCTCTGATTTTAAGACCAGACATAAGACCATTTCCTAAGTGTACCATCCCCGAAATTTCAAGACCAATATAGTGAACTAATTTTTTATTTCTCTTAAGAAGATTTATTAGATTATCTTCTGTTAAGACTTCTTCTAAATTTTTTGTAATGAGATCAAATTTATTACTCTTCCTTTTCGATTCTAGCATTTTGATCTATTGAATCAGCTAATTTTTTTAATAAAAAGGGCAAATTTTTAACTTTTACTCTTTCAAAATCTTCTCCTGCTACCAATCGAAGAAAAATTTCTAAGGGACTTCTTTTCATTTTCATATCTTCATCAGTCATTTCTATTTGCAAATAATATTCGCGATCTTCGACAGTAAACTTTACATTTACTAATTTTCCCTCTTGATAAAAGTGTAATGAACCCACTGCTGGAATCTTTTCGCTCTCTGGAGAAGTGGGAATTTCTGGATTTGGTGATGAAAAGTTAACCATTTGTCCAGGGGGAGGGATTCGAACCCCCGCAGGCACAAGGCCACGTGGTCTACAGCCACGCGCGATTGACCACTCCGCCACCCCTGGAATATTTCTTATTATATCATAAAATTACACTCTCCTTACATACTCACCAGTTTCAGTGTTAATCTCAATTATGTCTCCTTCTTTAATGAAAAGAGGAGCTTGAAGTTCATAATCTGTTTCAATTACGATCGGTTTAGTTCCTGCTGTTTCTCTGCCTCCTTTTATGCCAGGTGGTGCTGAAATTACTTTAAATTGCATTTTAATTGGTAGTTGAATATTTATTAATTTGTCATCGAAAAATATACCATCGACAATATCACTAGCCCTTAAAAAATTGGTTTTTATTCCTAAGACTTCTTTTTTGAGGGTGTATCTTTGTGATGGATTTTCTGATAAACAGAAATGAACTTCATTTCCTTTGATAAAAAGGAATTTAACCTTTTCTCTTTCAATTTCAGCTTCTTCAAACTTTTCACCTGAATGAACTGTCTTGGTGATTAATTTTCCGTTCAACAAATTTTTCAATTTTACTTGAACAGTAGAGCTTCCCCTTCCCTTAAAAATAAAGTTATAGTCTAGTACCTCGCATGGCTCTCCATTGATAATCACTCTCACCCCTCTTCTTAGATCGGTATGTTCTAACATTTTAGTAATTTATAATTATATCATGATTAAGATAGATGATTTTCTAAAGCTGGATTTAAGAGTAGCAAAAATTTTAAATGCAGAAAGAATCGAGGAAAGTGATAAATTGATAAAAATTCAAATTGACATTGGCAGTGAAAAAAGAACTATAGTAGCTGGCATTGGCAATAAATATAAACCAGAAGAGCTAATCGGTCAATTAATCGTTGTCGTATCAAACTTGGAACCTAAAATGATTAAGGGTGTTAAAAGTGAAGGGATGTTGTTGGCGGTAAATTCAAAAAATGGTCCAGTTTTAGTTGTCCCTCTCGAGCAAGTTTTGGCCGGCGAAAGAGTGAGCTAACTAAAGGAGAGGAGTTAAAACTTCATTGCCACTTTCCAGAATAACGATAGTCTCTTCAAAATGAGTGCTAATCTTTCCATCTTCAGTTACATAAATATAGTCATCCCTGGCTGTCGCATACTCTGTTGAAAACGTCGCCATCGGCTCGATAGTAAAAAACATCCCTGGAACTATTTTCCTTCCCTTCCCTGGATCACCAAAATTTGGAACCTGTAACTCACCGTGCAAATATTCCCCAATATCATGACCACAGAGATTTTTTATTGCCTTAAAACCTTCATCCTCAATTGTCGTTTCAATAGACCAACCGATATCTCCTAAAGTTCTGTTGGGTAGCGAAACATCAATTGCATTCTTGAGAGCTTTTTTAGTTGTTAAAATTAATTTCAATGACAATTCGTCAATTTCTCCAACATAGGTTGTTAAAGCAGCATCAACATAAAAGCCCTTGTACTTTAAACCCAAATCTAATTTGACCACATCGCCGTTTTTAAAATAACGATTCTTAAGAGGATAGCCATGAACTATTTCTTCATTAACAGAAACGCAGATGGCATAAGGATAGGCTGAGCTGGCAAAAGGAGCTTTATAATTTTTGAAAGCAGGTTCAGCTTGATTATCTCTAATCATCTCCTCAGCAAGCTCATCAATTTTATTTAAGGGAATACCTTCTTTCACTTCCTTAGTCAAATCAGTTAAAATTTTTGCCAATATATAACCCCCTTCTTTCATAAGATTATACTTGGTATCAAAGTCCATGGTAATCCTATTTAGCGCAAAAGAGATATCCTTACTTTGCCAAAATTTTCATAATTAAATTCTTTCTCTGCTATTACTAGTTTATTTTTTCGAGGAGACTTTAAAACAATCGTTTTAGTTTGTTTAGATATGTTCGAAATTTTGTTCTTGAGAATTTTATTTAAAAAGGAAGAAACTCTTATATCTAAAAATACTATTTCTTTGGGAGTAAGACCAGCATCCTGTCTTAAATCCTGAATAAACCTAATAAAGTCATTGAATATTCCTATTTCCTTAAGCTTAGGAGTGATAGTAAAGTCTACCACTACTTCATCAACTTGAGATTTGTCAATCTTAACTTCCATAACATTTACTTCATCTTTTAAAATTTCAAGAAGCTCTTCTGAAAATTTGGTCCTAAGGTATATCGATTGAAGAGGTTGTCTTAACTTTATTCCCTTTTCTTTTCTTTTTCGATGAACTTCCGAAGCTATCTCTCTAATTTTTTCCATTTCTGACAAAATAATATTTTCTTGGTTACTTAATCTTATCGGCTTACCTAGGGGGTGAAGATGGATACTTTCGTAATTTTCAATTTTACCTCTCAGATCATTTTTTACCTCCTGGTATAAAAACTCAGCCGTAAAGGGAGCGAGAGGAGCCAACATTTTAAGAATTTGGAAGAAGAAATACTGAAAATTTATTAATGCTGAAGCAAGTTTATCAAAATTCTTTGGTTCCTGAAATCTTTTTCTTGATCTTCTTAACCACCAACGAGAAAAATCACCAACCAAATCAACCAAAACTCTCGAGGCCTTATGAAGATTAAAATTAATCATTTGATGATAATACTCTTGATAAACATTTTTCATTTTAGCCTTAAACCAAATATCTATAGTTTCTAATTGAGCATGCTTTCGATAGCTATTTATTCTTTTGTCGTAGTAAAAATGGTAAAACTTAAGAATATTAAGGAGAAGATCAAAAAATTCTCCTTTTAGCTTTATCATTTCATTCTCATCAAACTTTTTGTTATCACCAATTTCATTAAGATAAAAAAGATAAAAACGTGGTAAATCAGAGCCATATCTTTCCATAACCTCAAAAGGATCAGTTACATTTCCTAAAGACTTTGACATTTTCTTTCCTTGTCTGTCTAAAACAAAACCATTAACGAGGACATTTTTATAGGGAGGAGAGTTTTTAATTAAAGTGCTAATCACCAGCAAAGTATAGAACCATCCTCTTGTTTGATCCAAGCCTTCGATGATAAAATCATTTGGAAAAATTGATTTTTGCTCTATTTCCTTTCTATTTTCAAAAGGATAGTGAAAAGCAGAAAAAGGAACACAACCAGAGTCAAACCAAATATCAGCTACCTCTTCAACTCTCTTAAACCAACCTCCACAACTACATCGCCACGAGAGTGAATCAACATAAGGACGGTGTAAGTCTATTTCTCCTTCGCTATTCCTTGGTAAGACCAATAAATCAATTTTTCTAATTTCGGCCACCTCATATTTATTAGAAAAAAGTTTTTTTATTTGATTTTGAGATAATCCTTTCATTTCACCCTCCAAAAGTAAAAGCGGTCCACCGTGAGAAACAATCAAAATCCTCTTATTTCTATATTTCCTTTCAAGATCTAAAACAAAATTGATCATTCGTTTTTTAACATCATTTAAACTTTCGCCATTTTCAATTCTTTTATTAAAATCTTTTTCTCCAGTTAGTCTATCAACAATATATTTATCGAACTCTTCATACGGCCTATTTTGCAAAATACCCATATCAATTTCCCTTAATCTCTCATCCACGAAAACAGGAATGTTTAGTTCATCACCGATAATAAGAGCTGTTTCCTTGGCTCTTAGAATTGGTGAGGTAAAAATTAAGTCTATCTTTTCCTTTTTTAATGACTTAGCCTTCTGTTTTGCCTGCCAAACCCCTTTTCTAGTAAGAGGATTAAAGATTAATTCTGGATATGAAGATAGAAAATTCTTACTGAGAGAAAGGGACCAACAATGTCTCATTAAATAGTAAGTATTATTAGGTTTAAATTTTGAAGCAAGTTCTTGTAAGCTACCTATAACAGTGGTTCTATTACATTTATCACATTTCCAAATGGGGAGTGGTATTCCCCAAAATCTTGTTCTTGACAAATTCCAATCTTTCCCCTCCTTTATCCATTCATAAAATCGATGACCAGCTCCTTTTGGAACCCAATTTGTTTTTTCAAAATTTTTAACTATCCTATCCTTTATCTTAGAAACTTCAATCACCCAGAAATTAGAAGCAAAGTAGATAAGTGGAGATTTACATCGCCAACAATGAGGATAATCGTGTTCATATATTTCCTTTTTAAATAAGACTCCCTTAGCATCAAGATAATCAATAATTTTTTCATCAGCTTCTTTAAAAAATTTACCTTTTAATCCAAGATTATCAATATCTATCTTAAATTCACCTCTTTCGTTTAGATAATTTACTACCCCTAGTCCATGTCTTTCCTCCAATTCAAAGTCTTCTTCTCCATAAGCAGGAGCAATATGAACAATTCCTGTGCCCTCCCCTTCTTGAACAAAATCTGCCGAATAAACTTTGTAACGAGAATTAATAATTTCATTCACTTCAATCTTAAAAAGAGGCTCATATTTTAATCCAACCAATTCCCTGCCCTTTCTTTTTTCTAAAACAGAATAATCTAATTTTTGATGAGACCAAATCTTTTCGTTTTCTACTTGATAGAGATAATAATCAAAAGACGGATTAACTGCTAAAGCTAAGTTACCTGGTAATGTCCACGGTGTAGTTGTCCACACTAACAAATATTCATCTTTATCAGTGATTTTGAATTTAATATAAATGCTTGGGTCTTTAACCTTGCGATAGGCATCAGGCATACCTAATTCTGCTTGCGCAAGTACTGTTTCACATCTCGGACAATAAGGAGCAACTTTATTCTTTTGTACGAGAAGATTTTGTTGATATATTCTCTTTAGAATCCACCAGCAACTTTCCATATAGAAAGGATCGTAAGTAACATAAGCATTTTTATGATCTATCCAAAAACCCAATTGCTGATCAAACTTTTCCCATACGTCTTTAAACTTCATTACCAATTCCTTACAATGAGCGTTAAACTTATCAACTCCATAATCTAAAATTTCTTTTTTATTCCCTATGCCTAAGGTTTTTTCAGTTACCACTTCTATAGGCAACCCATGAGTGTCCCAACCTGCTCTCCTCGGCACATAATATCCAATCATACTAAAAAATCTCATAATAGAGTCCTTATATATCCTCGTCAAAAAATGCCCCATATGAGGAGGAGCATTAGCATATGGTGGACCCTCCACCCAAACAAATCTCTTCTTAGTTTTATTTTTAGCTAGAGTCTTTCCAAAGATATTAAAAGTTTGCCAAAAGTTAATTATTCTCTTCTCAATATCAATTAAATTCATTTTAAAGGGTATTTAAATTAACCACTTACCATACCCCGTAGTATTCTAATCCTTTCTTCTACAGGAGGATGAGTGGAAAATAGACTACCTAACCAATTAATAAAACCTTTCTTATCCTTAAAAGGATTAACGATAAATAGGCTGGCAATAGCAGGAGAAGTTTGTAATTCAGGGGAATAATTGCTTATCTTTTCCAATGCTGATGCTAGTGCTTCAGGATTTCGAGTTAATAGCGCAGCAGAAGCGTCTGCCATATATTCTCTTTTTCTTGAAATTGCCAATTGAATTAATTGAGCAAAAATTGGAGCAAAAAAAGCTAATAACATTCCAATCACCACCAAAATACCATTGTGTTTTTTTTCATCACCGCTACTAAAAATACTTAGTCTTAAAAACATATCAGCCATAATTGCCACCACCCCTGCTAAAATAGTAGCAATCATCATCACTCGGATATCATAGTTTTTAATATGAGAAATTTCATGAGCAATTACTCCTTCTAATTCAGCTTTGTTCAATCTACCAATTATTCCTGTTGTTAAAACAACATAAGACTTTTTAGGAGTTTTACCAGTAGCGAAGGCATTTAATGCCGGCGAATCTATTACATAAAGCTCAGGAGTTTTTGGTAAACCAGCAGTAATAGCAAGATTATCCACCATTTCATAAATTTCTGGCATATCGCTTCTCTCGACTTTTTTTGCTCCAGAAAGGGCTAGAATTGCCGAATCACCTGCTAACATTGCTAAAAGGTTAATACCTAAACCAAAAATTACGCTTATCCAGAAAAATATTCTATTTTCAGAAAAATAGGCAATCAAATAGCCTATAGCTAAAACTAAGCCTGAAAAAACCGCTATCAAAAATATCGTTCTAAAATTATTTTCGGCGACAATACTATAAGCGCTTTTCATTTTTCAATAATTAATGATTGGTATTAATGATTGGTTAGAATAATTATTTTTCTATTCTATCTTTATAATATTATTATAATCTAAATATAAAAAATTTTCAAGAAACAGAAAAATAATGATCTTTTCTCCAGAAGAAAAATATCTACTCACAGAAGAAAATTTAAAGGAATTAACAAATTTAGTAGAAAGTTTGCGCTCTTATTTAAAAAAGAAAAAAGAATCATATTCATCTCGTTTTCCCTTTCTTGATGACGAATTTAGAATAAACTTAGACTATCTACGAGAAAGAAAACTATGTGATCCAGAGGAAATAGATATTGATTCAAAAGAAGTTAATAAAAAAGAAAAAACTTTTCAAACCGAAATTTCCAAACCCGAAGAAGAATACAAAAAATTGATTGGCGAAATGCTCGAAATCGTCAAAACTATCTATCAAGAGGCAATCTTCAAAAACAACTTAATAATTTTTAGAACCTCAAAATATGACGACTATTTTAATGGTGTTGATCAAATCATGTTTGATGCTGAAACATTAACACCAATCGCTGCTACTGATATTACTAGTGATATTTATTCAAAAGAATATAGTAGAATTTTTAAAAGAATTTATGAAGGTTCAAAATTAAAATACTGCCCTCGATTAGCCAAGGGAGCAGAAGATCAAATAGACTGTCAAGAATTTGAAGCTAGAATTGGTCTCGTAACAATTTTTTTAGTTTTTAAACCAAAAGATATGTTATCTCTTGCTAAGGCGTTAATAGGAAAAAACACGGACTTAGAATCAAAAACATTAAATCAAGTCTCCAGTTATTTAATCACTGGTTTAATAAATCAAATCCATACAATCTTACAAGAAATTCCAGAAATAGGGCCACAGACAAAGACCATCTATAACAACCTTTTAAGAATGTTAACAAAAATAAAAGAGGAGCATCAAGACTCCTCTTCTGACCAGCAAGGATCTAATCATCGGAAAGGCTGAAGAACAGTTCTTTGTCTAGAATATAAACTCTCCCTTCGGATTTCAAGTAGCAAATTTGACAACCACCCTCTATTTTGCAGTTAATACAGAACTCATGGTTGCATTTTAAACAATATAAAAGTTCGCTGTAGCGAACTCTGCTCCTGCAGTATTGACAAACAGTGTATCTCATTTTTCCCCTCCTAGTTTATTTTATTGTGCTGTATTTAATTATACTTAAAAATATTTTTTTGTCAAATGATTCTTTGTCATAAAGATTTTAATTGTAAACATTTTATACTTATACAATAAACAAACTATCCAAAATAGTTTAATGTTTTTTTAACGAAAA
>JANXBL010000023.1 GCA_025060575.1 Patescibacteria group bacterium
ACAAAAGCAAAGAATCATCGCTAATTGAAAATTGGAAAAGGGAATACAACATAAACTCTATTAAGAATGAGTTGATTCGTCATCCTAATTTTGTTCTAGTGGGTAGGGGGACTTATGCTCTCAAAGAATGGAACATGCAAGAAGGTAAAGCTAAAGATCTAATCAAAGAAATCATCAAAGAAAAAGGTAAGATAACCAGAAGTGAACTCTGGGAAATAATTTCTACCTATCGTCAAATAAAAAAGCAAACTTTTATTATTTATCTAAATGAACTAAAACATAAAGGAGTAAAGGAAGAAAATGGTTATCTAATTTATAATGATTGACCCGATTCTTTTTACCCTTAAATTTCTTTTTGATTTTTGGTGGTTGTTGATGCCAACATTGATGTGGCAAATATTATGGGAAAAATTTAAAGACAATCAACGAGCAGCTTATCGAAAAAGAATGACTTGGTCATTCTTGGAAATTAAATTTCCCACTGGCATTACCAGAACTCCAAGAGCCATGGAAGAAGTTTTCAATGCTCTTCATGCCATTGCCCCAAGTCCATTAAAAGATCTGACATGGTGGAATTTAAATATTAAGGGTTTTTCTCCTCAAAGTTATTGTTTATTAATAATTGCTCATAGTGGTCAATTAAGGTTTTATATCCGTTTTCCTAAAGATTTAGAAAACTTTGTTAAGTCCAGAATTTATTCTCAGTATCATGAAATTAAATTTATCCCAACAGATGACCCGCTAACTGAATTACCACCTATAGTACCTAATTCAGCATTTGAATTTGAATCATTTGATGTTCGATTATCAAAGGAAGACAGTTATCCAATTAAAACTTACACGGTAATTGAAAATTTACCTAAAGAACAACAAATTGATCCTATTACTACCTTTTCTGAAGGGGCCCACCAAGTTTCAGAAAAAGAATGGCTTATCTTTCAATTTTTAATCCTGCCTACAACTAGTAATAATCGAGAACACGGTAATCGATGGACCGAAAGAGGCAAGAAATTAGTCGACAAACTGATTGGCAAAAGCGAGCAAGAAAAATCATCAAGTTTATGGTCTGAAGTGGAAGAATTTATTATCAATTTACTATTGGCGCCTTTTCGACCACCAGTCTGGAAAACAAAAGAAGAAAAAGTTGAATCAGAGTTTAATATCCAAAGATTAACCCCGGGAGAAAGAGAGATTGTTGAACTAATTCAAAGAAAAATCAGCAAACTTGGTTATTGGTGTAATTTCAGAGTTGCCTATCTAGCTACGGTAGATGTTTTTTATCGCAATCGAAGCAATATCTTTGCTCTAATAGAGAGTATTTTTAAAAATTTTGCTACGGAAAATGCTAACAATTTCGATCTAATTCCACTTACTGGAGCAAAATCACAAACAACATTTAGAACTTTTCATCTCAAAAGAAATGAATATCGTTTCTTCCGACGTTACCGTCTTATTCGGTTATCATCTTTTGTCATTGAAAAATTCAACCTAAAAGAAAAAGAACTAGATAAAGCTTTTATCCTCAATACAGAAGAATTGGCTTCGCTTTTCCATCCGCCCATGACCTTTGTCCCGCCATCTGGCATTGAAAAAGTACCTTCTCGGGAAATTCCTCCTTCTCCCGAGCTTCCTGCGATAGAATGATATAATATGTTAATGGACTACATCTTGCCTCTGGGTATTAGTAATTTTAGGGGCCAAGAAATTAAATTTGGCATTAAACTAAATGACCGCTTAAGACATATTTATATTATTGGAAAAACTGGCCAGGGGAAAACCACTCTCTTGGAAAATATGATTGTCACTGATATTTTAAATGGTTCTGGTCTAGCTTATCTTGACCCTCACGGTGATAGTATTCAAAAGATTTTAGACTACATCCCCAAAGAAAGAATAGCTGATGTAATCTATTTTAATCCTGCTGACATTTATCACCCGATTGGTTTTAATCCACTCGAGAAAGTATCCCCAGAGCATCGTCATCTAACAGCTTTAAGTTTATTAGGAGTATTTAAAAAGATATGGGTTGATGCTTGGTCAGCACGAATGGAATATATTCTTACCAATACTTTGTTGGCTCTTTTGGATTGGCCTTCATCCACTCTACTTGATGTCAATAGAATGTTGGCTGATGAAAACTTTAGAAAAAAGGTGGTAGCCAACCTGAAAGATGAAGTTGTCAAATCATTTTGGCTTCAAGAATTTGGTAAATATCATCTTCAATTTAGAACTGAAGCAATTGCTCCCATTCAAAACAAAATTGGTCAATTTATCACTAACCCTCTTATTAGAAACATTATCGGCCAAGAGACATCAGCATTTGATTTAAGGGAAATAATGGATGGAAAAAAGATATTTTTAGCCAATCTTTCAGTAGGAGCTATTGGCGAAGAAACAGCTTCTTTGTTAGGAGGTTTATTAATTACAAAATTTCAATTAGCCTCGATGAGTCGAGTAAACATACCCGAAGAGGAAAGAAAGCCATTTTTTCTCTACATTGATGAATTTCAGAATTTTTCAACTGAGTCATTTGCTAATATTCTTTCTGAAGCCCGAAAATATCGATTAAGCCTAATTCTTGCCCATCAGTATTTAGATCAGGTACCAGAATCAATAATTAAAGCTATTTTTGGTAATGTTGGTACTTTCATCATCTTTCGAATAGGTCCATTGGATGCCGAAATTTTTGTTAAAGAATTAGGCAACACTGTTAATGTTGAAGACTTAATAAATTTACCATCTTATCATATTTATATTAAACTACTTATCGACGGTCAAGCTAGCTATCCCTTTTCAGCTATTACTTTACCTCCTCAACCCAAACCAACAATATCCTATCGAGACGAGATAATTAATTTTAACCATCTTCAATATGCTAAAAGAAAAAGTGCCGTTGAAAATAAAATTGCCAGAGCTTTTAGAGAAGTTCAAAAGGAGGGAGAAATTATTATCTGCCAACAATGTAAACAAGAATTTTTTTCGACAGATTATCAAACGATATGTAATGATTGCCAAGATAAAGTAAAAAAAGGAATTTCCCTTAAAGAAGCAATTAATAAAGAAATACTGGTAGAAAAAAGAAAAAAAGAAGAAGAAATTAGTCTGGATAGTATCTTAAAAAAATTAAGCAATGAATCTTGAAAATATTAAGGAAAAAATAGATATCGTAGATGTTGTAGGTAAATATGTTAAACTTCGTCAAGTAGGTAAATATTATGTTGGATTATGCCCCTTTCACAAGGAAACAAAACCGTCTTTCTACGTTTCCAGTCAATTACAAATTTTTAAATGCTTTGGCTGTGGAGAGAGTGGAGATATTTTTAAGTTCTTAATGAAAATTGATAATTTGAATTTTTCTCAGGTGTTGGAGAAATTAAAGGAAGAATACGGTATAGAAATTGAACCCAGGAATGGGGCGAGGATCAGTAAAAGAATTTTAGAGATCAATTATGCTGCTTTAAAATTTTTTCGTCAGCAACTAAAAAATAAGAAGGATGTTTTAGACTATCTTAACTATAGAGGATTAAACAGTCAAACAATCGAAAAGTTTGAAATTGGTTTTTCTCCTGGAAATGTATTATTAAGGGACTATCTCTATTCTTTGGGTTATGATTATGAAACGATAAAAAAAGCAGGTCTAATTGACAATAAAGATTTTGATCGATTCCAGTCAAGAATTATTTTCCCTCTTCGAGATGACAATGGAAGACTCGTTGGTTTCACAGGAAGAATATTTCCTGAAAATAGTCAGGCTCCAAAATATCTCAATTCACCCGAAACAGAGCTATTTAAGAAGTCGCACTTTCTATATGGTCTCTACTATGCCAAAGAATATATTATTCAAGAAAAAAGAGTCATTCTCGTTGAAGGTCAATTTGACTTTCTCCTATCTTGGCAAAATAATTATCGATCATTAGTAGCAACTTCAGGGTCAGCTTTAACCCCTTATCACTTAAGTAGACTAAAGAAATATACCTCTAAGATTGTATTTGCCTTCGATAATGACCCCGCTGGATTAGAAGCATCACTAAGAGCAAATTTAATTGCCCAAAAACTAGGCTTTACCACTTTTCAACTTAAGTACCCCACTAAGGACTTGGCTGAATTTTTTAATTCGGGATCCGCAAAAATTGAAATTGAAGAGGAAAAATTCGAAGACTATCTCCTAGATTATCTCCTCAAGAAATATGGCCTTCAAAATAAATATAAGATTTTAGAAACCTTTCTCCCTCAAATTAAAAATTTGAAACCTTTAGAAACTGAAAAATATTTAGAAAGGTTATCTACCGCTATAGATATCAATAAAGAAACTTTGATCAAAGAAATTCAAAATTTACCATCAGTTGATCTAGTAAATGAAACGGAAGGAGTTGATAAAAAAAACCAACTATTAATTGTGGAAGAAAGAAGCTTAGAAGAAAAGTTTTCTCTCCGACTAGTTTCCTTGCTCTATCTATCGCATAGAGAAAATTATCAACCAGAAACCGACCTCAATGAAATAAAAAAAATTCTCGCTGATAAATTTAATCACCTATTGGAGAAAATGATGAATAACGATCTTAGCTCTGAAGAATTGGAATATCTAGATATGACTAGAGACTTTTACCTCACAACTAAATTAAATTTTCAAAAAGAGATAGAAAAAACATTGCTCACTCTAAAAACACTCTATCTCAAAAATAGCTTACAAAGATTAAATGAAAAATTAAAAGTATCCTCTGCTGAAGAATCTGATAAAATAATAGAGTCAATCCAAAATATTGTCAAAGAATTGAAATTATTGGTTAAAAATGAGAAAAAAGTCTAACCAGGAAAGAAAGTCAAAAAAGAAAAAAATATTAGACTCTGTCGTAGATAGTAAGATAAAATCTTTATTGGAAAGAGGCAAAGAGAGGGGTTTTATTACTGAAGATGAAATTCTCTATCTTTTCCCAAATATTGAAGAAAACATTAGCGTCTTGGAAAAGATTTATGAAAAATTAGAAACATCAGGAATCGAATTAAAAAGCACTGGTGAATTATGGGAAAAAGAGATTGGAGATCAGAGAGAAATAGCCGAAACCGAACTAATTGATTCAACCCAAAAATATTTAGCCGAAATAAGCAAGTATCCTCTTTTAACACCAGAGGAAGAAAAACAGATAGCTAAAAAAGCTGCCCAAGGTGATCTAGACGCTAGAGAAAGATTGATCAAGTCAAACCTAAGATTAGTAGTTAGTATTGCTAAAAAATATATTGGCAAAAGCAAGGGAATGACCCTACTTGATCTTATTCAAGAAGGAAATGCTGGTTTGATAAAGGCTGTTGATCGCTTTAATTGGCGAAAAGGATTTAAATTTTCTACTTTTGCTACCTGGTGGATTAGACAGGCAATCTCTAGAGCATTATCTGACCAAGCAAGAACAATTAGATTACCTGTGCATGTGGTAGAAACGCTTTATCGACTGAATAAAGCAAGAAAAAGACTGACTGCCATTTTAGATCGAGAGCCAACACCCGAAGAATTAGCAACTGAAACAGAAATGTCTCCCCAAAAAGTGCAAAAATATCTAAAGTATGTTCAGGATATTGTTTCTCTTGAAACTCCTATTGGCGAAGGAGAATCATTGTTAAAAGAATTACTGCCCGATACCTCGGAAACCACCCCTGAAAAGATTGCTGCTCTTTCTAACTTAAGAGAACAACTTAAAAAGGCTATTCAAAGCTTAAACCCTAAAGAGAGAAGGATTATTAGTCTGAGGTACGGCCTAGAAGATGGAGTAATGCACACCCTCGAAGAAATTGGCAAAATTTATGGTATTACCAGAGAAAGAGTAAGACAAATAGAAATTCAAGCGTTGACAAAGTTGAAAGATAATGAATTGATTAGAAAAATAAAAGAACAAGGAATATAGATGTTTTATCACAAATATCGACCAAAACTCTTTAAAGAGGTCATCGGTCAAGATGTTGTTGTCACCATCTTGAAGAATTTTCTGAAAAAAAATTATATCCCTCATGGCTATCTATTTGCTGGCGAAAAAGGAACAGGCAAAACAACTATCGCTAGGATCTACGCCAATGCTATTAATTGTGTCCAACCTCAAGATGGTGAACCGTGTGGCCAGTGTCGAATTTGTCAATTGATAAGAGAAAATAAATTTTTGGACATTGTCGAAATTGATGCTGCCTCTCATCGTCGCATCGAAGATGTTAGAAACATTCAAGAGCATATTGGGTTCAAACCACTCCAGGGTAAATATAAGGTGTTTATTATTGACGAAGCTCATTCTTTAACTGAAGAAGCATCAAATGCCCTCTTAAAAACACTTGAAGAGCCACCTGCTCATGCCATTTTTATTCTTGCCACTACAGATCCTGATAGAATTATTGACACAATTCTTTCTCGATTACACCGTTTTGATTTCCGAAGAGTAACTCTGCCCTCTGTTGTTAAAAAATTGAAATTTATCGCTGAAAGAGAAGGAATTGATTATGAAGAAAAAGCTCTCTATCTTATAGCTGAAGAAACTGGAGGATCTTTTCGTGATGCTGAAACACTTTTAGAAAAAATTGCTATGGCAGTTTTCCCAGAAAAAATAACTGAGGAAAGGGCATCTCAGCTTTTAGGTCATCTCAGCCTAGATAAAATTATTAATTTTATTGAATTAATCAGTAATAAAAAATTGGAAGAATCAATATCAATGGCAAATAATATTTATATTCAAGGTTTTGATCTTAATATTTTTGTCAAATCAATCCTCAAAATGATTAGACAATTAATTTTGCTTAAAATAGACACTAACTTTCATAAACATCTCGAATTAGAAAAATCTACGGAAGTTATTAAAAAAATGAAAAATATTGCCGAAAAATTTTCCCTAGAACAATTAAAAAAGCTTAGTCGATCTTTCTTAGAGGCAGAAATTTCTCTTAAAAGAGACCTGCCCTTCCCAATTTTTTTTATCGAATTTGCTCTGCTAGAGTATTTCCATAGTTAAGTGTGTTAAAATATTAATTATCTTGCGGGGTCGTCTAATGGTAGGACAGCGGCCTTTGGAGCCGTTAGTCTAGGTTCGAATCCTAGCCCCGCAGCCAATTGGTAAAGTTTGTGTTTCCCTCCTCGATCGGCATAAACTCCTAAAAGTCATCATCGGTTCCTAAATATGCCTGATATTTTATCAGAATAAAATTATAATAAACGTAATTTATTTTTATAGTATAATTAACATTAGTCCTCCATAGATTAAAATAAAAAGGAGCCGAGATAGTTTAGTGGTAAAACGCCTCGTTTGTAAAGAGGAAAGTCGGGTTCGATTCCCGATCTCGGCTCCAAAGTCGACTTACCTTAAATCTATTCAGAGTTGATGAGCAAATTAAAAAAGAAAAGGGTTTCAGGGTTTTTAGCTAGGAAAAAAACGTCATCCGGAAGAAAAATTATACTAAGACGAAGAAGAAAGGGCAGAAAAAAATTGGCAATTTGATGATTGCAAAAAAATTTCGCTTAACAACATCTGAAATCAAAGAATTTTTTAATAAAAAATATTCTAAATTAATAGAAAATGGCTTAAAAATTTACTATCAAGCAAATAATTTTTCTTATCCTAAATTTAGTGTTATTTGTAAAAAGGAAATTTTCAAAAAAGCAGTAGAGAGAAACGAAATAAAGAGAAGAATATATAGCGTGATTAATATTTTTTTAAAAAGGGTGAAAATTAAAAACTATAATATAATCATTATTCCCTGTGAAATGAAAGAGTTTAAAACAGTCAAGGATAAATTAGAAATTTCATTATTTAAGTTAACAGCTTAATTAATAATGGATTTTTTAAATACTGGAATTTTAGGATTTATTTATTGGTTAAATGGATTTTTTAATGATTTTGGTTTAACGATCATTTTTTTTACCTTTATCTTGAAGATAATATTGACGCCGATTGATTTTCTAGCATTTGTTGAGGAACTGAAGCTCCAAAAATTAAGACCGAAGATTCAAGAGATAATGAAAACTGCTAGAAATGACATTCAAAAACAAGCTGAGTTGCTAGCCGAAGTCTATAAAAAAGAAAATTATAATCCTTTCTTCACTATTTTTATTCAATTTTTGCCCCTGCCTATTCTGATTTCAATTTTTTTTACTCTTAATAAAATAGCAGGCGATAAAAGTTTAAGTCTTATTTCCTTTGGAGGAATCAATTTGGCTGAAAAAAATTTTTTAATTAGCTCTCTCGTTGCGATAGTTCAGCTACTAATGATCCTTAATCTACCTGAAGATCAAAGAAAGATGGCTTTTTTTCTTTTTGGATTAATAATTGTAATTCTCTATCAATTTTCTGCCCTTCTTAATCTCTATTGGTTAGTAAATCTAATCTTAACTCTAGGAGAAAGAATTATTTTTAAAAAAATACACCAAAAAACATTTATATTAAAATCTAACTAATTAATTGGAACTGGTCTTACGATATAATTAAAGGGTCTTTTGCCAATTTCGTTAATGTGAGGAAGATATTTTTCAGGGTTAGCCATAATTTTAGTGGTACTAGTGGTATAACTGGCTTCAGCTAGTAAGACAGCAAAACCACCCTTTTTAGTCTTAACTGGAACTGCTATAGCCACATGACCATGCCCCCTTCTTCTCTTGGTTCTCACCACAACGTCTCCCGGCCTAACCATTGTTCCGTTAAAAGGCAATACTTTCCACTCAAAACCCTTTGACCTAGCATGTTTTTGGAAATTTTTGCTAGTCAGTATATTATGAAAATTTGAGGCACCACCATACATATCGATATTTCCTATACAAACATTAGGAATAGCACCACTTTCTCTCAAGACTTCATACACAAAATAGTTACAAGCACTGCCATAGGTAATATTTTGATATCTTGATGCATAATTAAATCTGTTTTGGAGAGTGCTAGCATAAAAATAGGCCCTTGCAGTGCTACTTATGATCACATTTGGTAATGCCTGTCCTTGCTCAAATGGAAGCCAAAACACAGAATTATCCACGCTCACCACAGTCTCGCCATCTTCTAGAGTATGAGTACGTAGAGTCCCGACGACATCATAGATAGTTGGAATGTCTACGGTCATCCTTGGTACCACTAAATCTACTCCTCTAAATATTTGAGGATTAATCATATTTAAAATAGGAGGAATAATTAAGATAACAACAAGAGCCAA
>JANXBL010000024.1 GCA_025060575.1 Patescibacteria group bacterium
CTGATGGAAAAATTGTTTCTGGGGGTTATGATAACACTATCAGAATATGGCAAATTGATTCTAGTACAAGAAAGTATCTATGTGTAGAGATGTTAGAAGGGCATGAAGGTTATGTCGAGACTCTTCAAGTTCTTACTAATGGAAGAATTGTATCGGGTGGGGGTCAGGATAGCACTATCAGAATATGGCAAATTGATTCTAGCACAGGAAAGTATAAATGTGTAGAGATACTAAAGGAACATAAAAGTTTTATCTATACCCTTCAAGTTCTTCCTGATGGAAGAATTGTTTCTGGGAGTTTTGATAATACTATCAGAATATGTAAAATTGATTCTAGTACAGGAAAGTATCAATGTGTAGAGGTGCTAAGAGGGCATGAATTTGAAATCTATACCCTTCAAGTTCTTCCTGATGGAAGAATTGTTTCTGGGAGTTATGATAAGAATATCTTCATCTGGGATGGAGAAGAATATTAGAATGTCTTTCTTAAAAATAAAGGCTAAATTTAGTTTAAATTTAATTTAATAAAACTATTATTTATAAATAGTTTTAAGCAAGATGGGCAGTATCAATAAGATAAAGTCGATAACTATACAATAAGAACATATACTTTTTATTACAAAAAATTGAAGATAGAGTAAATAAATAGCAAAACCAGCTGATAATAATGAAATTAAGAATAAAAATCTCTTATTAATTTTCAAAACTAATAAAAACAAAAAAATAGAAAAGTATGCTAATCCAACCAGTGCCAGAGGAATATTAAATATCTTACTATACTTGCTAGTTAAAACTAAATTACACTTATCACCGTTTAAACATAAATATTGATCAATTGAATAGTGAATATAGGTTAGATAGGCTGATATCAAAAGACCAATTAAGACTAAAAATAAGGTTAAAAAAAATATTGACTTTACCTTCATTATGATTAGTTTCCAATTGTATCAAAATATTTTAATTTTAGGTAATCTAAGAACGGATAGGATGAAAAATTTTGTCCATAAACTTTAAGTATTAAATCTTTAGATAAGTAGGTCTTACCATATTGATGAATGTTATCTTTTAGCCAGTCTCTGATAAACTTTAGACCATCATTACTTTTTAAAATATCGTCGAAATTTCCAATGTCTCGTTCTATTTTGCTCCACCATAATCCAGAAAGAAAACTGCCCAAAGAATAGGTAGGAAAATAACCGATAGCGCCCATAGACCAGTGAATATCTTGAAGAACTCCATCGCTATCAGCCTGTGGTTCGATACCCAGATACTCTTTCATCTTTGCCCTCCAAATATCAGGCAATTGACTAGCTTTTAACTTACCCTCTATTAATGCTTTTTCTAATTCAAATCTTAAAATTATATGGAAATGATAGGTAATTTCATCAGATTCAACTCTTATCAGTTCTGGCCTTATCATGTTTAGATAGCCAAAGAATGATTCAAATGAATACTTTTTCATGAAGGGAAAGATCTTCCTAGCCTCATCATAGACTCTCTCTAAAAAGACCTTATTTCTACCCACGATATTTTCCCAGAAACGAGACTGAGATTCATGAAAAGCATATGATACGCCACCTTGAAGAGGAGTGAATTTAAGGTCCGGATCGACCTGCAGCTCATAAAGCGCATGACCGAATTCGTGAATGGTGGCTGTCAAACTTTTTCTAAAATCCTGTTGGTGGTACCAAGTAGTTATTCTAACATCGTTATAGGAAATAGCGTTTTCAAAGGGATGAGGAGCAATATCTAGACGAGAACGGGACGGATCAAAACCTAGTAACTCTAGAACAAAATAATTTAGTTTTTCCATATCAGCCTGTCTATATTTTTCATTTTCAAGAGGATGTTTTTCCACAAAAAATTTAGAGGATTTTATTTTTTCTAAAAATTCTAGTAAAGAATTTTTTATTCGGAAGAAGAAACTATCGAAATCAGCGGTGTTCCAGCCTTCTTCAAAAATATCTATCAGAGCATCATAAGGATGATTATCATAACCTAGTAAATCTGCCCTCTTTCTAGTCAAGTTAATTATTTTTTCAAGATATGGCAAAAAGGTATTAAAATCATCATTTTCCTTGGCTTCACGCCACACCATCTGAGCCTGATTGACTGTTCTGTTCCACTCTTCCAGAAAATCATCTGGTATTTTCTTGATCATATTGATCTCTCTATTTAAAATACGAATAACTGCTCTTTCATAATCATTTAATTGCTCTGATTTCTCAGCTTTTTCAATAAGAGACACTAAATCGCCATCCAGAATTAATTTTTTTAGTAAAATATTAACTTTTGATAGAATAAATCCCCTATCCTCAGCTCCTTTTGGTGGTAAATAAGTATTTAAATCCCAATCAGCCAAAGACACCAAGCTTCCCAATGAGGAAATTGTTTGATACTTATCTAAAATATCTAGAATTATTTGACTTTCAAACTTAGTCATTAGTCTATATGTGGGATATGTTATTATAAACAAAATACAATAATTTAACTATATCCTAAGAAACAAAAAAATCCCCCCTCCGCTTTTCTATCTTAGCTTTGGGGGAAAGTGTAAGTTTGGAGGAGAAAAAATAGGCTAGGGTCCCGTATATTTTTATTATACTATCATAATTTTAGGTTATTTTTGAAATTTGTCAAATTATCTTCTATAGATAAAAAAAACATTATTACCAACTACTTTAATCAAATTTATTTTAGCTGATGAAGGAAATCGAAAAATATGGGAGATAATAATTGCTCCCTCTTTAAGTTCATTTTCAAGTTTTGATAGCAATTTTTTATTTATCGCTGGTAATTGATAAAGATAGATGATGTCAAAATCACCTAAGTTATATCGAAAAATATCATCCCTCACAAAATTAACATTCTTTAATCCTTTTATCCTTTTTATTAATTTAGCAATTGAGATTAGAAAAGGATTTAATTCAATGCCATAGCTTAGATAATTTCTCTTAGCAAATTCAAAGGCTACAAATCCTAACCCAGAACCTAGATCAACAAATTTTTTACCGCTTAATCCTAAATTCTCTAAAAATTTGAAAATTTCATCAAAATTATCTTGATGTTTCTTAATAATAGTTGGTACAAAAGGAGAATTTTTTTTAATAATTTGACTATAGAGCTCGAAAATAAGATTAAAAATGATTAGGATGAAAAGCCCAAGAATAAAAATTAAAAAAAATAGTAAAATTATTAAATTTATAGCTTCCATAAATCTATTTTAAAATAGATTGATGAAGATATTAAAAATATCATCCACAAAAAATAGAGAAATAATTGACATTACAGATATAGTAAATAACTCTCTTGAAAATCAGTCACAGAGAGATGGTCTAATTTTTATTTTTACCAAACATACCACTTGTGCTATAACAACTGCTGATTTAGATCCCCAAACTGATTTAGATTATCTTAATGTCTTTGAAAAAATAGTCCCCAAACTAAAATATCATCATCCTCATAACCCAGATCATTTTCCTGATCATTTCTTATCTTCACTTGTTGGTACTTCCCTGCTCTTGCCTTTCGAAAATAAAAAATTAATTCTAGGAACGTGGCAAAGGATTATCCTTTGTGAATTTAATGGCCCTAGAAACAGAGAATTGGTAGTTGCGACTATAAAGCTTGAAGAAGATTAAAAGACGATTTATTATTTCTTCTACATAATTAATTCTTAGCACATAATCAGCTCTATAATCTACCTTCTCCACAAAGAAAAAATAAGAAAAATAATTTGAGAATATTAAGTGCCATATAAATAACTCTAAAAGACTCACTCTTTTAAAATTTGACATCTAAAATATAGTGATCTTTTAAACCAACTTAAAAAATATTTCTATTAAATGAAATTTATCTTATTAAGTCTCTTTTTAAAGAGTTAATGAAAAATTTTTAGAAAATTTAAAGAGTAAAAAAGGGGGGCTATGCCCCCAAAGCAAGACTTGCAAAGGAGGAGGATTTACAGCCATATCTAAATGGCAAAGCAGCTATTATAAATTTTATCAAAAAAATTATTCAAAAATAACCGATCCTTTGGATCGGTTTGAAGTATTAGCTTGTCCTTGGGCGTTTATCCTTGCGACTCATATCTACTAAGCCGGCGGCGTATCCTCGCTCATACGCCCAGATTAGATCTTGAATGAAATAATCAGCTATGGAACGCTTAAAGACAGCTGGTTTTTTCCGGCTAACAGCGTGGTTATAACCAATAATATAATACTCGACCATCAGTGTTTTTCTATCCACATATATCCCCCCTCTCCGCTAGTAGTTTTCTAAATTTATTTTAAATTCTATCTAAAACAATAAAAAATTGACAAATTTTTAGCTTAATTCAAAAATAATATTCTGTAAGTTAGATATAAAATGTTTAAAATTTCCATAACTTAATTCTTTTAGCCTTTTAATTACTTCTAATTTGTGGGGTAACTTGCGGTTTTTCAAGTAGTAAGAAACAATCGCCGGTTTAAATTTATGATAAAATTTTTCTTCACTCCTTTTTATCTCTCTTTCTTTAAGAGCTACAAAATTTTCTATTTCCCGGTTATGATCTAAAAACCTCTTAAACTCAACTTTTACTTTCTTAAGGTTAGTAGTTGAAATAGTGATTAGTGATATAAACTTATTAAGCAAGTAAAAATATCTTTCAATTCGATAATTATATGAAAACCCCTTTTCAAAAACTATTTTCCTAAGAAAATCTAGAAAACTTTTTTGCTTTACCAAAAGATCATAAAAAAACATTTTTTCAAAATCGTGATCAAAATAATTGAAAAGGATAAAATGTTGGGGCAAAAATCCTTTTTTTATTTTGATAATCTCACCTTTATAAAAGCTTGGCATATCTAAATCTAGATCAAGATTATCTTCAACTTCTTTGACAAGATAGGGTTTATTCCGAAAGGCAAAGATAAAGAAATGTTTTTCATTAAACAAATGAGTAAAATCAATAATTTCCGATAATCTCATTTCATCTAAAATTTTCAAAAATTTTTTCATCGAATAGTCAAAAAGTTTGCTATCAAAAATTCTTGAAAAAATAACTTCTTTTAATTGGTAAAAATAATCCTTTCTTGTCAAATATTCTTCTTCCTTTAAACGATCTTTTTCAACAAAAAAAGTTCTTTTTTTAATTTTTTTAAGGTTAGAAATAAAATTATTAAAATAATTAACAACCTCATCTACTTTACTTTCACCAATTCTAAATTTGATTATGAAATAATTTAAATTTGTACCACCTTTTATATTGCCTATTCTATCCAGATTGAAAATTTCTGAAATATTAACCACAATTAAATGTTCTAATAAATGAAGACGAGCAAGCTCACTCAAATCTTTGCAATTTAAAATGCCTCTAGGATAGTAGATGCTGAGATTAATATCTCTTTCATTCATATTGTTTAGAAATAGCCTTGTTATTGATAATTTTACAAATAAATTTTTAAAAATTCTTAAGGCCCTAGAATAAAATAATTTTACTAGGGCCTTATTGTTAATCTAATTACCAAGCTTCCCCACTGGAGCTGGAGTCGTCATCGTCAAGATCCGTTGAATTACCGCTAGGCGAGTCATCATCCCCGCCGTAGTAATCCTTGATCTGGTCATAAAACTTTTTGACGTACTCTTCAACCTCTTTTTCTCTGGGGACCCATTTTGTCTCCTCCTTTTTTTGTAGTATTCTAATAAAGATTAGATAGTAAGTTTAACGAATTGTCAACTTCAAACTCTTTAATAAAAAATTAATCACCCTTTAACTATTTTTATTTAAGGTATATTTTTATACCATTTTGCAATGTTAATTACTACACACAACTAAAAAGTGAAAATATTTTATAATATAATTTCGAAACAATGACAAAGGGATTGACTCCTAATTTTTGGAGAAAATATTTTAAATACTATGATGTTTTAAATTATCTTGAAAGCTATAAAGAACTATTAGATGAAATCTTGAACCAACTTAACCCTAGAGAAGGAGAATTAATACTGGACGCGGGGGTTGGTACAGGCAATTTAGCTATTCTAATAGAAAGGAGTGGAGCTAAAGTTATCGGCTTAGATTTTTCTCCGGAGGCCTTAGAAATATACAGATCAAAAAATCCAAATGCCGAGGTTATTCTTCATAATTTAGAAACACCTTTACCATTTAAAGACAATTATTTTGATAAAATTGTAAGCAATAACACTCTATATAATATTCCAAGAAATAAAAGACAAGAGGTCTTCAATGAGTTATTCAGGGTTTTAAAGCCGGGAGGTTTAATCGTTATCTCGAATATTCATAAAGATTTTAAGCCTCTTAAAATTTATCTTGATGGTATCAATAAATCATTTAGAAAAAATGGGCTTATTAAAACTATTTTGTTAATGATTAAGCTTATTGAGCCAACATTAAAAATGTTTTATTACAACAGAATCATACAAAAAACACATAAACTAGATAATCAAAATTTATTTGATTTTAACGAACAAAGAGAATTACTATCTAAAGCTGGTTTTATAAATATTTCTGAAAATAAAATGGTTTACTCCGATCAAGGAATTTTAAATATAGCATATAAACCATGAAAATTTATAATACCTTAATAATAGATAAATTTAATATTACTATTCATTTTGGTATACCTGACAATAACTGGGAACTGAAAGAAATGTTCTCTCTCAGATTTAATGTTTATTCAGCCAAAAACTATATTGACCCTAATAAATATCCCGAAAAATTAGAAAAGGATAGCTATGACACAGAAGGTAAATCAACTTACTTTATTGCCAAAGTCGAGTCTGAAAACAAAATAGTAAGTTCAGCAAGATTAATCCAAGATATACCATTGCCAACAGAATTATATTTCCGTTTCAGCAAGCCAAAATTAATAGAAGAAATACCTCCCAATAAAATGGTCGAAGTAGGAAGGTTAATCACTATTCCATTTAAAGTAAATAATAAACAGTTTTTACCACGTCATATAATAACTTTACTAACTCTTAAGACAATATTTGATTATGCGGTCGAAAATGAATATCTAGGTGGTTATGCCTTTATAAAAAAAAGCTTAGAAAGAAAACTTGACATTATAAATTTTCCTATTAAGAAAATAAAAAACTTTACCCTGAACTATCCTAATGATGGTCCACTTTATAATTATTTTCACCAACCTCAAGACCCTGTCATTCCAGTTTACTATCTAAACGATGAAATAAATAATTACTTCAAAAAATTTTTCGATAGTAGATTATTTTTTAACAAAAAAGAGAATTTGATATTGATGAATAATATTTGGCTTTACGACGCTAAAATAAAAGTAAAAGGTTTAATTAATTTATTAAAATTTACTAAATAAATGGAGGTTAAACATAAAATAAAAATAACCACTGATAATGACAAAATATACGAAATCAATAAAACCCCAAGAAAAATTTTAAATTTTTTCTTAATTCCTGTCTTAAATAATATTCCTCGCAAATTTTTCGTGGGATCCTCTAAAAAAGCAAAATCGGTAAATAAACACGCTACTACTCACAGAGCGCTAGAAATAGTGTATTCATTTAACTATAAATTAGATACTAAAGAAGGTTTAATCAGCGCTATTTTTACCTATCTCTGGAATATCACTAACAATGCTAAGGCATTAAGAAATAGACTAAGATTGGTCAAAAAAGAATTAATTAAATCAATCAGAGAGATTAAGAAAGAAAAAATAATTATCGCCAGTTTAGCCTGTGGATCAACTAGATCAGTGATAGAAGCAGTAGCTGAGGCGATTAAGAAAAACATAGAAAAAAATTTTAAGATATATGCCATAGATAAAAATGAGGATGCCTTACAGCAATCAAAGTCTTTAGCTGAAAAACTAGCTATAGAAAGATTTTTTATTTGGCAACAATCATCTGTTAATGAATTTTTAGATTCAACAAATGAAAAATTTGACATAATAGAAATGGTCGGATTCTTAGATTATAAGAATGATGAAGAGTCAATAGAGCTTTTTAATAAAATTCATTCTAAATTAAATGAAAACGGTGTATTCATCACTGGAAACATAAGATACAATCCAGAAATGAAATTTTTAATAAATGTTGTTGGTTGGCCTCATTTAATTTTTAGAACAGAAAACGATCTTCTGAAAATAATAGAACAAACAAACTTCAAAGGTTATCCTGTAGAAATAATAAAAGAACCACAAAATATACATATGATAGCAAAAATTGGGAAAATAAAATGAAGGAATATTTGAAAATTTTAATTAAAAAGGATAATTCTACAATCTATTTTGGAATACCTGATAACAGTGAAGAAATACAACAAATGTTTGAATTAAGAAAAAAAGTATATATAGATGAAAAAGCTTATATCAGAAATAAAAATGAAGATATCGATATGCACGATAAAATGGGAACCTGTGTATATTTTATAGCTATGTCAGAAAACAAAGTAATAGGAACAGCAAGGATTATTAGGGAAAATATCTTACCAATAGAAAAAGATTATTTTGAATTTCAGAAACCTACCGACTTTAAAAATATAGATTCGAATAAATTAGTTGAAATAGGTAGGATAATCTCAAGACCCTATCACTTACTAAATAAAAATCTTCCCCGAGGAATTGTTATGTTAGGCTTGTTTTACGCTATGCTAATTTACGCTAAAGAGCAAGACATATTTGGTGGTTACGGAGCAATCAAGCTTTATGCTTATAAGAAATTTAAAAAATTAGGAATTCCCGTTCATAAAATTGAAAATTATAAACTAAAATTTGACCCTCGAAATTCATCAGATCCTTTGAATAATTTTTTCAGAGATGACGACCCAGTTATACCAGTGTATTTTTTAGTTAGTGATATAAAAAAATACTTTGAGTTTTTATTCAATAAACCAAAATTATTTTCTAAGAATAAACATGTTGCTTATATCTACCATGAATCATTTTTATCCTATATTATTCTTT
>JANXBL010000025.1 GCA_025060575.1 Patescibacteria group bacterium
GAATCAATTTCCCATACTCTGATGGTTCTATCATAACTCCCAGAAACAATTCTTCCATCAGGAAGAACTTGAAGGGTTCTGACAGCATATCCATGCCCTTCTAACACCTCTACTATCCTATAATTTTTCTTTCTTTTAACTTCTTTTAATAATCTAGGGTAATAATAATCTATACTTCTTACACTATAAACACTATAAAATCTTCTAATTTCACCTAAAATTTCTGTTATTCTCTTATAATCTCTTTCTTCATATGACTTTTCTAATTCTCTTTTTATTTTTTCTATATTCTTTTGAGGAAGTTCCATTGGTTTTTTGATTTTTCTGTAGTTTTATACTCTACTAATACTTAGTATTTTAAAACATTTTACTTTGCTTTCCATCTAAATTGTGGTATATTTTAATCTTTTAAAAATGATCAAATTAGAGGCTGAAAGTATTTTTAAGATCGGAAATTTTAACTTAACAAATACTTATTTAGCTTCTTTAGTTTCGCTAATACTTTTAAGTATAGCTATTATTCTTTTTAATAAAGGAAACAAAGAGGTTCCTGGGAAATTTCAAGCTTTAATTGAAATTTTGATGGAGACAATATATGACTTTTGGCATGGAATTGTTCATAAAAAAAGTTTAGTTATTTTTACTTTTTGTTTAACTTTTCTAATTTATATTGTTATTTCCAATTGGTTAGGACTTTTTCCGGGATTTGGCAGTATATACAAGTATCATCACGAGGAGAAGGTTCATATTTTAAGATCGGTATATTCAGATTTAAATATGACATTAGCCTTAGCAATTGTTTCAGTTATAGGGACACTTTTGATAGGCATAGTTAATCAAGGTAAAAATTATTTTAAAAGGTTTAAGGGTTTTATAGGTGGTATTGAAATTATTGGAGAACTTACTCGTTTATTATCATTTAGCTTAAGGCTTTTCGGGAATGTCTTTGCTGGCGAAACACTTCTGATAATTATAGGCATTTTGATTCCTTTAATTATTCCTCTGCCAATTATTATTTTAGAATTGTTTGTTGGTTTAATTCAAGGTATTATATTTTTTACTTTGACAACAGTATTTATTTCGGTCGCCTTAAGTGAACATTAACAGAGAAATGGATATAGAACTAATCAAAAATATTCTCGCCGGTCTAACAATAGCGATTGGAGTAATTGGCCCAGCACTTGCTATTGGCAAGATTGGTTCAGAAGCGGTAAAGGCTTTAGGTCGAAATCCAGAGGCAGCATCACAAATTAGGACACTAACAGTTCTTGCCCTAGCATTTGCTGAAGCAGTTGCTATTTATGTTTTGCTCATTTCTTTAATAATTAAATTCGTTTAATTGATGGAAAAGATTATCCATTCTTTAGGTATTGACTGGAAACTATTAATTGCTCAAATTATTAATTTCTTTATATTATTTATTATCATTTATAAGTTCTTATCTAGTCCTTTGATGAAGTTGATTGAGGAAAGAAGGAAAAAAATAGAAGAAGGTTTGCGAATAAGAGAAGATGCTCAGGCTTTGATAGCTAAAATAAGGGAAGAGAGAGGTGAGATATTAAGGAAAGCAAATGAGGAAAGGGCTATGATTATTGACGAGGCAAATAGAATAAAGGAAGAAAAGTTAAAACAGCTTAAGCTAGAGTTAGATAGTATTAGGAAAGATTATCTTAAAAAATGGGAAGAGGAAAAAATAGCAATGAAAAATGAATTTATGACAAGACTATATGCTTCATCGCCACAAATTTTGACAAACTTGGCTAAGAAGGTTTTTCATCGTGAAGATTTGGACGAAACTTTCATTAAAAATATTTTAGCAAATGATAAGAGATGAAATTATTATTGCAAGATTGATATACGACCTATATAAAGAAAAGAAAATAGACGAATTAGAGATGTTTTTAGATAGACTAAAGAATAGTGGTCGTTTTAATTTGTTACGACGGGTTATTTTTTTATTAAAAGATATGTCAGATGAACAAGATGATATTATTAGAGGGGAGATTGAGAGCGCTTTTGAAAAAGAAAATTGGTCAGCTCTAGAAAAATTTATGCAGAAAAAAATTGAGATAGTTGATAAGAAAATAAATTCAAATCTAATATTAGGTGCTATCTTTAGGACCAAAAATTTTGAGATTGATTTTAGCTTGAAGGGTTTATTCAAAAGATGGATGATATAAATTTTTTAATAGAAAAAATCAAAAGGGAGATAGAAAGGTCAAAAATAGAACCGGGCATTAGCGAAATTGGAAGAGTAATTTCGACTGCAGATGGAATTGCTTGGATAGATGGTTTGCCTTCAGCAACTGTTATGGAAATTCTAGAAATTGATAAAAGTGACGAAATAGGATTAAAGATAAAATTATTGACCTTAAATTTGGAGGAAGGGATTATAGGAGCAGTTGCTCTTGATAATTCGGAGTTAATAAAAAGCGGTGACATAGTCAAAAGAACTTCAAAAGTAATCAACATTCCGGTAGGTGAAGAATTGATCGGTAGGGTTATAGATCCTCTGGGGAGACCATTAGACGCCTTGCCGGAAATTGCTAGCTCTAAATATGTTAATCTTGAAAATCCTGCTCCTAGTGTTATGGACAGAGAACCGGTGAATATTCCTCTTCATACTGGTGTTAAAATTATTGACGCTCTAATTCCTATTGGCAGAGGGCAAAGAGAACTTATTTTAGGAGATCGACAGACTGGTAAGACCTCATTAGCAATTGATATTATATTAAATCAGAAGCATGATCCACTATCAACCCCAGTATGTATTTATGTTGCTATTGGTCAGAAAATGTCTAAAATAAGAAGACTTTATGAAGTTTTGAAAAAGGAAGGAGCCATGGATTATACTGTCATCGTGGCTACCACACCTGAAGATCTGCCAATTTTGCTATATTTAGCCCCCTATACTGGTTGTTCAATTGGTGAATTTTTTAGAGATAGAGGGCAGGATGCTGTAGTCATTTATGATGATCTAACCAAGCATGCCTGGGCTTGGAGAGAAATATCGTTACTTTTAAAAAGGATTGTCGGTCGCGAAGCTTACCCGGGTGATATTTTTTATACTCATTCGAGGCTACTGGAAAGAGCTGGAAGATTAAAAGGTGGAGGAAGCTTAACTGCTATTCCAATCTGTGAAACCCAACTAGGTGATATTTCTGCTTATATTCCTACTAATCTAATTTCAATCACTGATGGCCAAATATACCTTGAAAATGATCTATTTAAGGCTAATTTTAGACCAGCCATTAACATTGGACTTTCTGTTTCGAGAGTTGGGTCTAAGGCTCAGACTAAGATAATGAAAAATATTGCCGGAAGGTTAAAGCTTGATCTTGCTCAATATCGAGAATTAGAACAATTTTCTCAGATAACGACTGAATTACCAGATGAATTAAAGTTTAAATTAACCCGAGGAAAGGTCTTGCTTGAAATATTAAAACAGGAAAATGGCAAACCAATGACTTTTGATAAGATTGCAATTCTGCTTTATGCCGTGAACAATGGTTTTTTTGATGATATAGATGTTAAGTCAATAAAGGAGGTAGAAAATAATTTTCTTAGTTATATGGAAATTGAGCATCAAGAGCTTTTATCTGAAATTAAAAGTAAAAAAACAATCGACGAAGAAATTGAAGCAAGTATTAGAAGTGCAATTTTTAAATTTTTTGAAACCTATAAAGATGAAAAGCAAATCGCTAAATAGAATAAAAGCAAGAATAAAGCTTTTTAAAAATTTTCAGAAAGTAAGTAGTTCCATTTCTCTTATTTCTTCGATTAAATTTAATCGTGCCTATCGCAAAATTAAAAATATTATGAAAAATGTTTTTTATTTTTTGAGTTTGATGAGACAAATTGCTCAGCGAGAAAAAATTGATCTTAGCAAGTTTTTATTAAAGACTGACAGCAATAATCGATGTCTTCTGTTAGTTATTGCTTCTGATAAGGGATTGGCTGGTGCTTTTGATCAAGTAATCTTTAAAAGAACGGAAATATTGATTAAAAGATTAAATGATGAAAAGAAAAAAGTTTATCTTGGGACAATAGGCAAAAAAGCCGAAAAATACTTCGCTAAAAAATTTAATCTCTATTTTAATTTTGCAAAATTTGAAAATATTTTGCCTGAAAATTTTGCTCGCGAGCTGGTAATATTTATTGATAGTCTTTTAGAGGAGGAAATGATTTCAGAAATTTATCTCGTTCGTTCCAACTTAACTAACACTGGATTTTGGGTTGAGGAGTTAAAGATTTTTCCTCTCAATTTAGAGAGTTTAAATAACATTTTGGATAAAATCTTACCTAAGATGAAAGAATGGCAATCATTAGAAATTAGTTCATCATTTAAGTGGAATTTTAATTACATTCTCGAACCCACACCGGAAAAATTAATAAGAACAATCTTAGAAAATGTTTTCTTGTTAATTCTTTATGCTTTAATCTTGGAATCGCAAGCTAGTTTAGAATTAAGTCGAACAATTACTATGAAAAAGGCAAGTGAAACAGCTCAAGAGTTAGTCGGTCAAGAAGTATTAACTTATAATAAACTAAGACAACAGAAAATTACTGAAGAGTTATTAGATATTACCAGGAAATAGAATGAAAGGTAAAATAATCCAAATAATTGGGACAGTGATTGATGTTGAGTTTGATAAGGATAATACGCCGAATATTTATGAGGTGTTAAAGGTTGTTAAGACTGGCCTGATGATGGAGGTTCAATCCATATTGTCCCCAGGTAGAGTGAGAGCGATCTCTTTTGGCTCTACTGATGGTTTATCAAGGGATATGGAGGTAGAAAGGATCCATAGAAAAATGTCCTTTCCTGTGGGCAGAGAAGTGCTAGGAAGGGTTTTCAATGTTCAGGGTGACCCTATTGATGAATTAGGTCCTCTTAACTGTCAAAGATGGGAAATAATTAGAAAAGGCCCGATATTTACTTCTCATAAGCCTGAAATAGAAATTCTCGAAACGGGCATTAAAGTAATTGACTTGTTGGTGCCTGTGATTAAGGGAGGTAAAGTTGGCTTATTTGGAGGAGCAGGGGTAGGGAAGACAGTGCTTTTGATGGAGTTAATTCATAATATCGCTTACAAGTATCAAGGGTTTTCTATTTTTGCTGGTGTGGGGGAAAGAACGAGAGAGGGAAATGAACTCATTTTAGAAATGAGGGAAAGTGGAGTGATGAAAAATGTTGCTATGGTTTTTGGCCAGATGAATGAAGTACCAGCAGCGAGATTAAGAACTGCGTTGGCAGGAGTGACAATGGCCGAGTATTTTAGAGATGTGGAGAAGCTCGATGTCCTCCTTTTTATTGACAACATATTTCGTTTTGTTCAGGCTGGTTCGGAAGTTTCAGCTCTTTTAGGTAGGTCCGCCTCAGCAGTGGGATATCAACCGACTTTGGCTACTGAAATGGGGATGCTGCAAGAAAGAATAACTTCAACAGAAAATGGGTCGATAACTTCTTTTCAGGCAATCTATGTACCAGCAGATGATATCACTGATCCAGCGCCAGCAACCACATTCGCTCATCTTGATTCAAGCATTGTTCTTTCCAGAGAATTAGCGGAAATAGGCATTTATCCTGCTGTTGACCCACTTCAATCTAGCTCTCTAGCCCTAGATAAAAAAATAGTGGGAGAAAAACATTATTTTGTTGCTACAGAAGTTCAAAGAATTTTACATCGTTATCAAGAGCTTAAGGATATAATCTCTATTTTGGGAATCGAGGAATTATCAGAGGAAGATAAATTAATAGTTTATCGCGCCAGAAAGATTCAAAAATATCTCTCCCAACCCTTTTTTGTAGCAGAAAGTTATAGCGGACGCGAGGGAAAATATGTGAGCCTAGAAGCAACTGTGGATGAGTTTCATAAACTAGTCAACGGTGATTATGATAAGATAAATGAGGATGAGTTTTACATGAAGGGCATAATTAATGAGTAAGTTTAAATTTCAATTGGTTGGTATAGACGGTTTGTTTTTAGAAAAAGAGGTGGAAGTATTGATTTGTCAAACTGATTTAGGTGAAATTTCAATATTAGCTAATCATCATCCAATAATTACGGTTGTTAAGCGGGGAAAAATTAAAATAAGGAATGAAGATAAGATTGAAGAATTAGAAATATTGAATGATTATATTTTGGAATTTTCTGAAAATATCGCTCGTCTTTTAGAAATGTTTTAAAAAATGATAATCTCCCAAGTAATCATTAATAGTCTTATTGCCGGTTCTTTATATGCTCTTGTGGGCTTAGGTTTTGCGCTGATTTATAATGTTTTAAAATTTATGCCATTTTTTTATGGAACAATCTGTATTTGGGGCGGTTATTTATTATATTTTTATCTAAATTTAAAAATCCCTTTTTCCTTGGGCATAATTCTAGCCATTGTTAGTTTGATATTAACCAACTTAATTCTAAATAGATGGCTATTGAAAAAGTTTAGAGAAAAAGGAGCAAGTTCCGTCATTTTGTTGATTATTAGCTTAGCTTTGGCTATCTTTTTTGAAAATCTTTCACTTGCTTTCTTTGGGCCTAATGTTAGGACTATAAATTTGCCATTTGAAAATAAAATAATCAAATGGGGCGGGGCTACTTTTACTATTTCCCAGTTAATTATCATTTTAATTTCATTACCATTTTTAGTCCTTATTTTTTATCTTCTTTATCGAACAAGATCGGGCTTAGTTATAAGAGCTTTAGCTTCCGAACCGTCAATGGCAGAATTTCTAGGAGTTGATAAGGAAAAAATTTTTAATTTAGTCTTTATTTCAGTTGGTTTAGTTGGTAGTATCGTAGGCATTTTATATACGATAGAATATCATCTTGAGCCAACAATAGGAACTAACTTAACCATTAAAGCGTTTACTGCATCTATTATTGGTAGTTTAGAATTTTTGCCAGGGGTTATGATAGGAGGTCTTTTTTTAGGTTTTATTGAAAACTTAGTTGTTCTATTTTTGCCAACTGCCTTTAAGGATGGCATCATTTTTATAATCTTATTTCTATTTTTACTTTTAAAACCGAAAGGAATTTTTGGAAGAAAGACAAGAGAAGAAATAAGCGGATAAAGTAAAAATAAACTTGACATCTTAGTTATTGCAATGATAAATTTATTGTATCATTTAATAGGTCAAAAATTAAAGATTTGATCAAAAATGCCAAAAAATCTCAGAACGATTCTTATAATCATAGTCGTCATTATTATTTTAGGTGGCCTTATCTACTTTCTCTCCTCTCAAAAACAACAAACCATCCAAATTCAAGAACCTATAAGAATAGCTTTTTTAGGACCACTAAGTGGAGAAGTTGCTTCGTGGGGGCAATCTGGATTAGCTGGTGCTAAACTGGCTGTAGAAGAAATCAATTATGGGGGAGGTGTAGATGGTAGAAAGATAGAGCTTATTGTTGAAGATGATTTTTGTTCTAAGGATGGTATTAATGCTTGGCAAAAAATAGTAAATGTTGATAAGCCAGTAGCTATTGTTGGCCCAGTTTGTTCTTCAGTTGGAGGGCCAGCTTTGCCAATTGCTCAGTCGGCAGGTATTCCAGTGGTCATTACTGGAGCATCAGCGCCACATCTTACTAAAATCGGAGATTATATTTTCAGAATTTATCCCTCTGATTCTTTTCAGGGAAAATTTACTGCTGAATATGTGTTTAACAAATTAGGTAAAAGAAAAGTTGCAGTGGTGTATGTAAAAAATGATTGGGGCCAAGGGGTACGCGATGTTTTTGTTGCTAGATTTAAGGAGCTTGGTGGTGAAATAGTCTTTGATGAGGGAGTCACTCAGGAGGAAAAAGATTTTCGTGGTTTGATTACGAAACTAAAAATTTCCAGTCCAGAGATTGTTTACCTCCCTCTTTATCCTGCAGGCGCAGTTAGTTTTATAAAACAGTTAAAAGAAGCAGGCACTAACATTACTATGTTAGGGGCGGATGCGTTAGAGGCCCAGGAAGTAATAGAAAATGAGATTGCCGATGGAGTAATGTATGTAGTAGCAAAAATTAATAATCCGGAAGAATTTAGAGTAAAGGTTTCTTCTTATGCTCCTGCTGGTTTAGAAATTAATTTTATGGCTCCAGCTTATTACGACGCAATAAGAATTTTAGCAGAAGCTATCAAAGTAGCAGGAACAGATAGGACAAGGATTAAAGAAGCATTGAAAACGATAAAGTATAATGGAATTTCTAATCCGGCTATAGAATTTGATGAAAATGGGGATATAAAATCAGCATCTTATGATGTAAAAATAATAAGAAATAAAAAAGTTGAAAAGATAGACTAAGTTTATGGACTTTCTTAATTACTTTTTACATTTAGGTATAGTTTTTTCTATTTATCTTATTTTAGTTTTGGCAGGTAATTTAAGCTTAGGGTTTGGTGGGCTTTTTAATTTCTCTTTTCCCGGTATTGCTCTATTTGGTGGTTATGTTTCGTCTCTTTTATCATTAAAATTAGGTTTTAACTTTATTGGTTCATTTATAGCATCACTGATTGGAGGTTATATTTTAGGTGTTTTTCTTTCGCGAATAACAGCAAAATTAAAAGGGGACTATTTAGCTTTGGTTACTTTTGGTT
>JANXBL010000026.1 GCA_025060575.1 Patescibacteria group bacterium
AAGTTTGGTTGAAGATAGAGAAGGTTTAAGGTACTCTTTAGTTTACAAAGTAGAAATACCGGTAACAAATATTAATGAAGATTTAATAGAAGAAGCAGTAAGAAATGCTCTTAAGAAATTTCATTCTAAATTAGAAGAATCATCTCAAAAATTGTTTGAATACCTTAAGATTATGTCATTAACTCAAGAACCTCAGGTAGAAATTGAAGGAAAGGAAAGAGGTGAATTAAGTGGTACTATTTTACCTTCGGTAATAGATCAACAATTTATTGAAGATGTTATGGAGAGAGTTGAAGAATCTAAAATTTTAAGACCAGAATCAAAGAAGGAAATAAAATCACTACTAGCCATATTATCCGATCCAAAGAGTGTTTCTCCAGAACTTGATGAAGAGCTAAAAACACCAGAGGGAGAAGCAAATAGAGCTAAACTAGCTAAAGTCAAAGCAGAAATTTTTGATAGTTTAGATAAACTACTTACTGTTACAAATGAAGAAATTAACTACGAATTTTTGAGAGAACTTAAGGATAAAGGAGTCATTTCTATTGATGCACTTAGAACGATTATGCTTAATATTAGAGATGGAAATTATGGTATGATAGGATATTTAATCAATATAATATCTACAGATATGAGTCAAAGAAAGATCATATTTACTTCTAACTATTTTCAATTAATAGTTCGTCCGCTAGTAGCTGCCTTTGCTAATTATTTTATTGAAGTTTTAGCTAATGATTATCTTTTTCATCTAAATCGTGGTACTCAAGAGCAATCGAAATTAGGGCATATACTTAGTATTTTAGACGTCGATCATTCTCAATCCTTAGATAATACAGAAAACGCTAATGGAGGAAATAATTAGACAAGCGCTAAATTTAGTCCAAGAAAATAGATTAGAAGAATTTCAGGAACTTTTGTTAAAGAACATTCATCTTTTTTCCAGAGAGGTTCAGCTTGAAATTCTATCTTGTATAATAGAGGCAAAGATAATGGGAAAAATTGAAATATTAGAAAAGCTTAATACACTTTTAGAAAAAACCCTAACAGAGATATCTGCTAATAAAAATTATTAATGTTTATTTTCTATGTTAACGGCAGGTTTGTTGAGGAAAATGAAGCAAAAATTTCAGTTTTTGATTTAGGTTTTAGTAGGGGATATGGAGTTTTTGAACTTTTGAGAACATATAACCACAAACCTTTTTTTTTGAGAGAACACTTAAGAAGACTTTTTCGTTCAGCGAGATTAATTGGCTTAAGGCATAATTATAGTTTAGATGAGCTAGAAAAAATAATTATAAGAACATTAAATAAAAATTTATCCTATTCTGGTGATTTTAATATTAGAGTAATTTTAACTGGTGGAAATTCGACTGATTTTATCACCCCTACTAAGCCTAATCTTTTTGTTATCATTACTCCCTTTAGAGGTTTAAGTAGAATTCTTTATAATAGAGGAATAAAAATAATAACTCATCAAACGGAAAGAGTACTTCCTCAGGCAAAAACATTAATTTATACTGAAGCTGTTAAACTTTTACGATTAGCTAAAAAACGAGGAGCACACGAGGTTCTGTTAGTTGATAAGAAGGGTAAAATTTCAGAATGCACAACTTCTAATTTTTTTGCAGTCATAGATGGTGTTTTGGTTACTCCTAAACTTGGCAATATTTTACCAGGCATTACTCGTCAAATTGTTATTAAATTAGCTCATCGCCTAAAAATTCCTGTTATAGAAAGAGATATTTATATTTCGGAAGTCAAAACTTTTCAAGAATGCTTTATCACCGCTACTAACAAAGAAATTTTACCAGTAGTAAAAATAGATAATTTTTTAATAGTAAATAGCAAAGCCGGAAAAATAATAGAGATTTTATCTAAAGGATTTAAGAATTTAGCAATGAAACTCTGCAAATAATAGATTTTTACTTATTAAAAATTGGTGGTAAAATTAGGATAAAATTTAATCAGGTGCGTCAATTATAAAAAAGTCGATTATTATTTTGGTTATTTTTTATTTTACTTAAAATGAATTATTCAAAAATTGGAATAGTAGGACTTGGCATTGTCGGAAAAACTCTTTTTGATTGGTTGGTTAAGAAAAAAATTGAAGTTTATGGCTACGATAAATTTAAAAATATTGGTAGTTTAGAAGAGGTGGATAGAGCAAGGCTTATTTTTTTATGTTTGCCTACTCCATATAGCTCTAAAAGTGGTTATGATATTCATTCTTTACAAGAAACAGTCGAATTTTTTAAGGAGCCAAAAATCTTTGTTATTAAATCGACAGTCTTGCCTGGTACTACTGAAGATTTTCAAAGAAAGTATAAAAAACATCTATTTCTTCATAATCCAGAATTTTTGAGAGAAAAAACACCATGGCAGGATTTTTTAAAACCGGATATACAATTAGTTGGCTATACCGAAAAATCTAAAAGAGTTGCTAAAGGTATCTTGGCTTTACTACCACGAGCACCATATGAAAAGATAGTTAGATCTGGAATTTCAGAATTAGCTAAACTGACAATTAATGATTTTCTATCATTAAAAGTTATTTTTGCCAATCAAATTTATGATTTGGCTAAAAAACTTAATTTAGATTATGATGAACTAAGAGAGGTTTTAGAACACGAGCCAAGACTTGGTAAAAGCCATTTTCATGTTTTTCATGACGGCTTTAGAGGGTTTGGAGGAAAATGTTTACCCAAGGAGATGAAAGCGACAATTTTCCTCTATAGAAAACTGAACCTAAAACCAGCTCTATTTTCTCTTGTCGATAAGATAAATTTCCAATTGCTAAAAAGTCAAAATTTAATAAGAAGATTAAGAGAAGATTGGTTGCAAAATAAAAGTTAGTAGATATTTTTAATAATTAAATTTTTTGGGAATTTTATTTTAAAGTAAAAATGGTTAAAAAAATTATAATCACGGGAAGCAGTGGTACGATTGGGACAAGATTGAGCCAAAAATTACTGGAGAAGGGATATGAAATCATCGGCGTAGACTGGAAAAAGAATAGGTGGGATAAAGATGTAGAAAATAGAACAATCCATTTAGATCTCAGAAACAGAAAATTAGTTTTAGAAAAATTACCTAAAAATGTTGATTTCTTGATTCATCTTGCCGCTAATGCGAGAGTGTACAATTTAGTCTTAGAGCCGTCATTGGCTTTTGACAACATAATGACTACCTTTAATATTTTAGAATTTGCCAGATTAAATAACGTTAAAAAGATTATATTTGCTTCGTCACGAGAAGTTTACGGTAATCAGGAAAAAATTGCTTATTCAGAGAAGGATACCTCGGTAGATCATATTGAAAGTCCATACTCAGCTTCAAAATTTAGTGGGGAAAGCCTCATAAGAGCCTATCAAAAATGTTATGGAATTAATTTTATTGTTTTTCGTCTCTCAAATGTTTATGGAATGTATGATGATTCAGACAGAATTATTCCTCTATTCATTAAGAAAGCAAAAATAAATGAAAATCTTATTATTTATGGCAAGAATAAAATATTGGATTTTACTTATATCGATGATAGCATTGAAGCTTTCCTTTTGGCTATTAAAAATTTTTTTCGAGCTAGCAATCAGGTCTTTAATATCTCATACGGTAAAGGAACGAGGATTATAGAGTTAGCAAAGTTAATAATAAAAAACATAAATTCAAAGTCTAAAATTTTGGTTAAAAATAACAGAAAAGGTGAAGTTGTAAAATATATAGGCAATATTAATAAGGCCAAAAAAATACTGGGTTATAATCCTAAAATAAACGTAGAAGAAGGAATAAAGAAAAGCATCGAGTGGTATCTAAATTTGTAAATATAACATTATTTTGATAAAATAAACTTATCTTTAACACATATTTTTAAAGTAAAGATGAAAAAGGCATTAGTTTGTGGGGCAGGAGGATTTATTGGACACCATTTAGTTCGTTTTCTCAAAAAAGAGGGTTTCTGGGTAAGAGGAGTGGATTTGAAATATCCAGAGTTTTCTCCCAGAGATGAAGCTGATGATTTTGTTATCGGTGATCTAAGAGAGATAGATACATGGTCTAAAATTTTAGATACAGATTTTGATGAAATATATCAATTAGCTGCTGATATGGGTGGAGCAGGTTTTGTTTTCACTGGAGATAATGATGCTGATATTATGCATAATTCTGCTTTGATAAATTTAAACTGTCTTTATGCTTTAGCGAAGAGAAATTTTAAAGGCAAAGTTTTTTATAGTTCCTCAGCATGTGTTTATCCTGAATATAGACAAACAGATCCAAATAATCCTGGCTTAAAAGAGGAAGATGCTTATCCAGCTGCTCCTGATTCAGAATATGGTTGGGAGAAATTATTCTCTGAAAGAATGTATTTAGCTTTTCATAGAAATTACGGAATAAATGTGAGAATTGCTAGGTTCCATAATATTTTTGGGCAGGAAGGAACTTATGAAGGGGGAAGAGAAAAAGCACCAGCCAATATTTGTAGGCAAGTTGCCATGGTTATTGATGGAGGGACGATTCAACTTCAGGGTGACGGTGAACAGACCAGAAGCTTTTTATATATTGATGATTGTCTAGTTGGTGTAAGAAAATTAATGAATAGTAATTATACTTATCCTATAAATATAGGTTCTGATAGAATAATTAGCATTAATGAACTGGCTAGACTAATCATAAAAATTTCTAATAAACAAAATATCCAGATAGAACATGTTGGTTCAAAACAATTAGGAGTAAGAGGAAGAAACGCTGATTTGAAATTGGCCAAGGAAGTTTTAGGCTGGTATCCTACTGTTTCCCTAGAAGAGGGTATGAGAAATCTTTATCAGTGGGTTTATGAACAATTAAAAACTAAAGGGTTAGTTGATAAACTGCAAAAGACGGAAATCGGATTTAGAGCCAAATAAATAGTATGATATCTAATGTCTAAAGTTTACTCAGTGATTTTAGCAGGTGGTAGTGGCTATCGCCTCTGGCCCATTTCGAGAAAAAATTATCCCAAACAATTCATACGCATTGATGGTGAAACTTTACTTGAGGAAACTATTAATAGAAATCTTTCTTTTTCGACCAGTGAAGAAATATTCATTTCAACTACAGAGGAATTATTTCTTATAACGAAAAGAATAGTTAGAAAAACTCCTATTCCTTTATCTAACATACTCTTAAGAAACAATAATCTAGAGACAGCTGGTGCTACTTTGTCCACAATTTTAAGATTAAAAAATGATTTTCATGCTAAAGAAGATGACATTGTTATCTTACAGCCTTCTGATCACAGAATTAAAGATATAGAAAATTTTAAAAAATATATTTCTAAAGGTGTTAAAATAGCTAATAAAGGTTACATCGTATCTTTCAGCATTCGTCCAGATTCATATTCGACTGAGTTGGGATATCTAAAAATTGGTAAGAAAGTTGATGATTATTATTTAGTGGAAGAATTTAAGGAAAAACCAGACTTGGAAACAGCTAAACAATATGTGGATAGTGGATATTATTGGAATAGTGGGATTTTTATATTTTCAATAAAAATTATCCTTGATGAATTCAATAGATTTTATCCAGAAATTTTTCAAGACTTAGAGAATAATCTAGAGAACAAAGAATCTCTTGATAAAGCTATAATAGAAAAAACAGACAGATTGGTTACCATACTTGCTGATTTTGATTGGGCAGATGTAGGGTCATGGAAGCAAATTTATAGATTGGAGGAAAAAGATGAAAACAATAATTTTCTAGTAAATGAAAATAAATTCGAAATTTTGGAAGTTTCTGATTCCTTATTAATAGGTGGTTATAAACAGATTGCTTTAATTGGTCTAAGAAACATAGCTGTCATAGACGCTTATGATGTTTTAGCTATTTTCAATCTAGATGATCAGAATAAAATTAAAACAATATTAAAGAACTTAGAAGATAGACATGGTCAAAAATTTTTACTTCAAAAACCATTTGTCTCAGTAGTAACAACAGTTTTTACTTATCGGGAAGAGGTAAAAGAGGCAATAAGGAGTGTTGTTGACCAAGATTATCCTTATATTGAGCACATTATCGTTGATTACGGGAACAATGAAGAATGGTACAAAGAATTAGAGGATTATATTAAGACATTTGATTTAGGAAGTAAGGAGATTTATATAGTAAGAGAAAAACAAAGCTGGCCAGGTGTCTATCCAGCCATGAATAGGGGTTTAAGAGAGGTGACGGGTGAAATTATTGGTATTCTTAATGCCGACGATATTTACTATGATCAGTCAGTGATATCGACTGTTGTCGATTCTTTTCTTTCTGAAAAATGGGATATGTGTTGGGGAGATTTGATCTATGTTTCTCGAAAAGACTTAACGAATATTACTAGGTTTTGGAGGGGAGAAAATTATAGCCCAGGAAGCTATAAGAAAGGATGGCAAGCGCCACATCCTACGCTTTTCGTGAGAAGAGAAGTATACGAAAAGTTTGGGTATTATAGAGAAGATATTCCTATAGCTGCTGACTATGAATTTATGATTAGAATTTTAGAAAAACATAGACTTAAGGGTTGCTATATAAATAAGCTTCTGGCTAAGATGAGAGAGGGGGGAGAAAGTAATTGGAAAAATATTCTTAGAGTTTTGAAGGGTAATTATTCTGTCTATAGGTCAATTAAATCGTTAGGATTAAAGTTTAATCCTTTTTATATTTTCTTAAAGCTCTTAAAAAAGATTATTCAAATAATTCTTAAATAAAAGAAAACAAAATTATGATTAAGGTTTAATTATTAAATTCTATGTGTGGTATTTTAGGAGTTATATCTAACAAGCAGAATCTAAATAGAAACTTATCTAGTTTGAACAAACTTTCTCATCGTGGTCCTGATGATGTCGGTTTTTATTATGATAATAATGTATTTTTAGGTCAAAGACGATTGTCAATTATTGATTTAAGTTCTGCTGGTAAACAGCCAATGTTTCTAAAGTGTAAAAAAACTAATAGAAATCTAGCCCTGGTTTTTAATGGTGAAATCTATAATTACCAAGATTTGAGGAAAGAATTGGAAAGTTTAGGTCACAGATTCTTTTCCAATTCTGATACTGAAGTAATTCTACATTCATATGAGGAATGGAACGTAAGGTCTTTTGAAAGATTTAGGGGTATGTTTGCTTGTGGACTATATGATATAGATAATAAAGAATTTATAGTTTTTCGTGATAGATTTGGTATAAAACCTGTCTACTATTATATTGATGACAAAAATTTTATTTTCTCTTCTGAAATTAAAGCCTTTTGGGTCTTTGATTTTATTAAAAAAGAACCTGATCAGACATCAATCCTTAGATTTTTAAAATTTGGCTATATTAGAGAACCATATACTTTTTATAATAAAATTTTTTGCTTAGATGCCGGTCATTTTTTAAAAGTTAAGATTAATGACGAGGTATTAAATTTTGAGAAACAAAAATGGGCAGATATTTTAGATTATTATCAGTTACCTGAGGAAGAAATTTCTCTAGGTGAGGCAACTTCAAGAACAAAGGATGCTTTACTTGATTCGATTAGATATCATTTAGTAGCTGACGTTCCAGTAGGTTTATTTTTAAGCGGGGGAATAGATTCTTCAGTTTTACTTTATTTAATCCGGGAATTGGGTCAGAAAAAAATTCAAACTATTTCAGCAGTATTTCCAAATACAAGCTACGATGAATCAGAAAAAATAAATGAGCTGGTAAAAATCTTTAAACCTACTCACACAGAATTTATAATAAATAATAAAGATTTTATTGAAAATTTAGAAAATATTTTTTATCATATGGATCAACCAACAGTTGATGGGGTAAATACTTATTTTGTTTCTCTAGTAGCTAAAAAAGCTGGATTGAAAGTTGTTCTGTCTGGTTTAGGCGGAGATGAGCTTTTTTATGGTTATCCCTCTTTTTTTGATCTACCTAAAATTAGAAGAATAAAAAAAATATTAATTCATCTAAAAATAAGTTCTTTATTAGATAAATTTGGCGATGATTTTAATAATAGATATCAGAAATTATTTAGAATAATAATGGCCAGAAATTTAGAGGAAGAATATTTACTTTACCGTTCAATTTTTAATTCTTATCAGATAAAAAAAATTATAGATTTAAAAATCGCGGGAAATTTAGAAGATAAATATTTATCTTTATTAGAATCTAAATCAGTTCAAAAAAATATATCTTATTTAGAAATGTTCTATTATCTTCGTAACCAACTTCTGAGGGATTCGGATGTTTTTTCAATGGCCCATTCAATTGAATTAAGAGTGCCATTTGTGGATACTGTCCTCTTTAGTCAAATTGTTCCTATTCCTGATAAGTATAAAATTAAAAACAACATTAGTAAATTTCTATTAAAGGAAATATTGAGAGATAAGGTATCTAATATAATTTTAAATCAAAGAAAGCAAGGTTTCGTTGTGCCTATTGAAATTTGGATTAAGAATAATTTTAAATTAATTAAGAGTGAGATTTTAATTTCTAAGTCCTATAATCAGAAAATGGTAGAAAAATTATTTAATATGTTTATTGCTAGCAAAATTCATTGGTCTAGAATTTGGGCTTTATTTGTGTTAAGTAAATTTT
>JANXBL010000027.1:0-1442 GCA_025060575.1 Patescibacteria group bacterium
TACTCAATCATTAAACATTACTATTCCTTATCTAGCACCTAGAGAACAGATAATATTGATATGGAAGATGAGGAGGTAAAATAACCTAGAGTCTATGTCCTCATTACTAGGCGACTTAATCTCTTACAGATTATAATTTTTATTATGATAAAAAACATTAGAAATTTTGCCATTATTGCCCATGTTGATCATGGTAAATCGACCTTGGCTGACAGATTTTTAGAGCTTACTAATACGGTGGCTGTTAGTAGATTAATTCCTCAATATCTTGATCGTCTTTCTCTGGAAAGAGAAAGAGGAATTACTATTAAAATGCAACCAGTGACTATGAACTATAAGGGTTATGTTTTGAATTTGATTGATACCCCTGGCCATGTTGATTTTTCCTATGAAGTTTCAAGAGCATTGGCAGCTGTTGAAGGAGTTATTCTTCTAATAGATGGTACTCAAGGTATTCAAGCGCAGACAGTGGCTAATCTAGAACTTGCAAAACAACAAGGATTAAAAATCATTCCTGCAATTAATAAGATTGATCTTGAAATTGTTGACTTAGAGGGTTTAATTGAAGAGACAAGAAAAATCACTGGTGAAAATGATGTATTTTTGGTGTCGGGTAAATCTGGTAAAGGAGTCCCTCAGTTATTAGAAGCTATTATTGAAAATATTCCTCATCCACGAGAGAATGTTGACGGCGAAAAATGCTTAATATTCGATTCTCATTTTGATTACTACAAAGGCATAATCGCTCATGTTAGGATTTTCGATGGACTATTTAAGAAATTAGATGAAGTATTTTTAAAACAGGCTAATCATAAATTTAAAATTTTAGAGTTAGGCATTTTTAAACCAGAACTTCAGGAGAAAGAATATCTAGAAACAGGAATGATCGGTTACATTGCTACGGGAATTAAAGATCCTGGAATTTTGAAAATTGGAGACACATTGGTTAAGGATTTATCTGTCTCGCCCTTGCCGGGATACCAAGAGCCAAAGCCAAATGTTTTTGCCAATATTTTTCCGACCGAAGAGGTAAAGTTTGAAGCTTTTAGAGATAGTTTAAACAGACTAAGATTAAATGATCCTGCTTTATGGATTGAGCCGATAAGCAATCATATCTTAGGCAGAGGTTATACTGTTGGCGCTTTAGGTTTGCTCCATCTTGAAATTTTCGAACAGAGGTTAAAGCAAGAATTTAATACCGAAATAATTGTAACCCTGCCATCAGTTGAGTATTTGATCGAGTTAAATGATGGGCAGAAAATTCTAGTTAAAAATCCAGATAATTTTCCTTCAAGGGAAAAGATTGCAAGAATAATGGAGCCGATAGCTGATGTGGAAATTTTTACCGCTATTTTATATTTAGAGCCAATCTTAAGTCTTGTTAAGAATTCAAGAGGTGATGTTAAAGACGTAATCTACGAAGAAAAAATTATAAAAATAAA
>JANXBL010000027.1:1452-7817 GCA_025060575.1 Patescibacteria group bacterium
CCATTAGATGAACTAATTACAGGATTCTTTGATGATTTAAAGTCAATTTCTTCAGGTTACGCTTCCCTAAGATGGCAATTTGCTCGTTATCTAGAATCTGATTTAGTTAAGTTAGATATACTAATTGCTCAGGAAAAAGAAAGTTCGCTTTCACGTATTGTTCCTAGGTCAAAAGCGGAAAGGATTGGTAGAGAAATTTTATTAAAGCTAAAGGAACTATTGCCTAGGCATGAATTTCCTATCAAGCTACAGGCTGCCATTAATAATAAGATTATCGCTAGAGAAACGATACCAGCTATTTATAAGGATGTAGCAGGCTGGTTATATGGTGGCGATCGAACGAGAAAGGAGAAATTGTGGCAAAGACAAAAAAAAGGCAAAAAAAAGCTAGCTAAAATATTTAAAGGTAAAGTTAAGATTCCTAATGATGTTTTAATTAAAGTTTTAAAAGTCAGATAGTCTTCGTATTAAAATTATTAATAGTTTAGGTTGATAATTGATTAGCCAATTCAAAAGGTAATAATTTTTTATGAAGCTTCTATTTCAAAAAATAGCTGATTTGAAAATTTTTGAGAAGGATAAGATTGTTTTAGAGTTTGCTTCTAAGAAGTTATGTTTTTTGGTTTATGTGGGAATAGAAAATGGAGATGAAACTAAGGATTTAGTTACTATAATTAGAGAAGTTGAAAATTTACCAATTGTTGATCGCGATGGGAAATTTGCTTTGACTTTAAGAGAGACAAAGCCGACAATTATTTTTGTTTCTCAAATTACTCTAATTGCTGATTTCGAAAAAGATCGAATAAATTTTAATCGTGGCTTAGAACAAGATGTAGCTAAAGCAGTTTTTGATAATCTGGCAAGAAAGTGGCAGGAATTAGGATATGATGTTCTAAAAACACCTTTTGGTTCTCATCTTTTCATAACCAGTACTAATATTGGACCGGTTAATTTCATTATTTCAAAATAATGATTAATTTTTTAATTGGCTTTTTAGTTGCTGACATATTATTTTCATTTTTGATACTATTTGAGAAAAGTATTATTTTTAACTTAAAGGAAAAACACATTATTTTAGCTATTATTATCGATTTGATACTTCTGTCGTTTATTGTTCTATATTTTATTAATGAAAAGAGAAAAAAGGTTAGAAAAAATTAGGCATTCGCTGGCCCATCTTCTTGCCAGTGCTTTCTTGAAATTAGATCCAGAAGCAAAGTTGGGTATTGGGCCTACTACGGAAAACGGATTTTATTATGATTTTTTGCCATCAAAAAAATTTGATGAGTCAATCTTGGCCGAATTGGAATTGATTATGAAAAACTTAGTTTCACAAAATTTACGATTTATCAGATCTGAAACCTCGTTTCGACAGGCAAAAAAAATTTTTAAGACTCAACCCTTTAAACTAGAATTGCTTAATGATCTGGCTAAATATGGCACGACTGAATTTGAAAAGATTGAATCTATCAGAGCAAAAAAATTGAAAGCTAGTAAACCCAAAAAAGTGACGATATACTATACTGGTGATTTTGTCGATCTGTGTCGAGGTGGACATGTGAAATCAACAAGAGAAATTAATCCTAATTCATTTAGGTTAATTAAAATTGCTGGTGCTTACTGGAGAGGAAACGAGCGAAACCCAATGCTTCTAAGAATCTATGGCGTGGCTTTTGAGACGGAAAAAGAGTTACAAGAATATTTACAAAGAGAGAAGTATGCTGAAGAGAATAATCATCGTGTTTTAGGTGAAAGATTGAAAATATTTTTAATTAGCCAAGAAGTTGGTAAGGGACTACCAATTCTTTTGCCACGGGGTGAAAAGATAAAACAAATTTTAATAGACTTTATGAGAGATAAGGAAGAAAAATATGGCTATTTTTATGTTGCTACTCCTCATCTTGCTTCTTCTCGTTTATATGAGTTAAGTGGTCATCTGAAATATTATCAGAATGAAATGTATCGAATTATTGATCCAGAAGGAGAAACTTATTTTGTTAAACCAATGAATTGTCCTCATCATCATATGGTTTATCGTAAGTTAGTTAAAAGCTATCGAGATCTACCGCTTAAATTAGCCGAAGCGGGGGGAGTTTATCGTTTTGAAAAGTCGGGGGAGACATACGGATTGATGAGGGTGAGAGGAACAATTACTCAAAATGATGCTCACATTTATCTAACTGAAAAACAACTTGCAAACGAGTTTAACTCTGTTTTGGATCTTCTTTTTGAAGTTTATGAAGAAATTAAGGTCATTAAAGATTTTTGGTTTAGACTTTCTTTACCTGATTTTTCAGGTAAAAATAGAGAAAAATATGGTGGCGATTTAAAATTATGGCAATGGGCAAGTAAAGTTATTAAAAATGTTTGCAGAGAAAGAAGGATGAGTTTTGTTCAGGGAGTAGGCGAAGCAGCTTTTTATGGACCAAAACTAGATATGCAAATAAGGAACATTTTTGGCAAAGAAGAAACAATTGCTACTATTCAAGTAGATATTTTAGTGCCAAAAAGAATGAAACTAGTATATGTTGATGATAAAGGAAAAGATAAATATCCAATAATTATTCATAGAGCAATTTTAGGTTCTTACGAAAGGTTTATTGGTTTTCTTCTCGAGGCAACAGCTGGTAATTTACCACTTTGGCTTGCTCCCTTACAAGTAGCCATTTTGCCGGTATCAGATAGAAATGATAATTATGCTAAACATTTATTTGAATTGTTTAAGGCAAATAATATCAGAACAAATATTTATGGAGGTAGCGAGAGTTTATCTAAGAGAATTATGCAGGTTGAATTAGAGAAGGTTCCTTTTATGTTGGTTATTGGAGATCGCGAAGAAAAAAACGGAAGATTGTCAATACGGCAACATGGTAAGGGCGATGTAGGAGAAATGAGCGTTAATGATTTCCTCAAAATGATTAAAGAAAAAATTATAAATAAAGATATTTCTTAAATGAAAAATTTATTTTCTCTCAGTAGATTTTTTTTAATTTTAATTGATTTATTATTATTTTTTATCGCTCTGGTTGTCGTTATTTACTTAAGATTCGGCGTTAATTTCTACGATAATCTTGGAGAACATTTTTTATCTTTTGGTTTTTTGTTACCTTTTTATTTACTTTTTTTGTTAGCTTTTAATTTTTACGAACTATATCTTCTAAACTTAAGAAACATTTTTTTGAATATTATTAATTTTTTCCTTCTTTTTTTAATTTTTTGCTCATTCTATTTTTATTTTGGCGAGATATTTTTCAACATTACTCCTCGAACAAATCTTTTTCTATTTGTTTTCTTATTGAGCATTTTAATCTTTGTCAGTCGGACATTTTTTTACAAGTTCAGAAAGAAGACAAATGTTTATTTTCAAGGAGAGGAGGATCTTAAAATTAAACTAGAAAGAGATTTAGAAAATAACGCTCAATTTAAATTTAATGTTTTCTTTGACAGAGAAAAAGTGGAGGAAAACTCTATTCTTATAATTGGCAATAATCAGGAGTTCGACGAGGATTACATAAAATTTCTAATTTCTAAGAAAATAACTACTTTTGATTTTATCTCCTTTTACGAAAAATTCTTTGGGCGGATACCACTAGAGGCTATTGATATCAATTGGGTAATCAAAGAATTAATTCAATCAGAAGCCCCTCTCTATTTTTATCTAAAGAGGTTTATTGATCTTCTAATAGCAATTATCTTGTTACCTATTTTATTGTTAATTCTTCCAATTGTTGCTAGTTTAATTTTGCTCAGTTCACCAGGAAGTATTTTTTTTATTCAGAAAAGAATTGGTTATGGCGGTAAAGAGTTTTATTTAGTTAAATTCAGAACAATGCATTCTCAAAACGAGGACAAACAGCAATGGGCAACCGGTGACGAGAAAAGAAGAATATTCTTTTTTGGTCAAATATTAAGAAAGACTCATCTTGATGAACTTCCTCAAGTAATTAACCTCTTAAAAGGAGAGATATCAATTGTAGGACCTAGACCTGAACAGCCTGCTCTCGCTCGAGAATTAGAAGCTTTGATTCCCTTTTACCAGCTTAGATACCTGGCCAGACCTGGTATTACTGGCTGGGCTCAGGTTAATTACAAATATCCAGAAACGGTTGAAGAGACGAAAATCAAGTTAGAGTTTGATCTTTTTTACTTAAAAAACCATAATCTATTTTTAGATCTTTTGATAATAATCAAGACATTTCAAAAATTATTTTTTTAATCCTATAATACTTATTAGGAATGAAGTTGATAAATAATTCTTATTAGGAATGAAGTTGATAAACAATCAATTAGCTATAGTCCTTTGTTTGTCGTTTTTATTATTCTTTCCTTTTCTAAGTATAGCATTTCCATCTGAATTTCCTCGAGGAAAGTATCCTTCGGCAATTTTAAAAATATCCCTACCTGGCCTTTGGGAAAACCCCACTGACCCTCAAACCATTCTAGAATTTATTCAAATGTACGGAACATCTAGTGCTGAAATGGTAAAGAGGTGGGAGTTAGATAATAATGATTTATTCATAGGCGCAGATTATGGAAAAGAAGAAAACGAAAAAAGATTAGTGCTAGGATATTGTTATCCTCATCTGATGCTTCAAACAGCTTTGGGAGCGATAGATTATCTTAAAAGATGGGCAATAAGAAATAATGTTAATTATGAAGATTTTAATCTCCATTTTCGAGAAGATACAATAATAAATAGTTCCAACATTAAATCCTGGATAAATTTTTGGAACGGCTTGATAGGTGCTGGTAGCACTGATAGATCTAATAGCTATGGGAGTACCTTAGGAATGAATTCTGATGTTTTTAGAGGTGTTAATAACGACGGTGCTTTTTTTGTTTGGGCAATTGAACCCTTTACCGATATTTATATTTCTCTAGAGAGAAACGGCATAGGTGGTAAAAATATGATTATTGAGTACCCTTCTCAGGTTGATGAAGAATTTAAAATAATTCAATGGAAAAAAGCTGAAATAATCGAGGATACCACTAATAATTTTTCCCAAAGTGGTCTTATTAGAATAAAATATCCACCGGACTGGAAATATGGTAGAACTTACCCTCCGACTGCTTTTTATCAAGCTGTTTTTGTTAATGAAAAAATAGGTTCCTATTTCTTAAGAATTAAAGTTTTTGATTTTGCTACACGACCACTTGTTTCATCGGTAAGAACTACTCCTTCTATTCAACTCATTGATGGCGAAGAATACGTAGGAGTTGTTAATTCAGGATTTATTCAATTTTCTACTCCTACAACTACTAAAATCTCTGAAAATGCCTCTACCAGCACTGATGCTTATGCTAACTTTCTTATTAAAATAGTTAATGGAAAAGGTAAAGGACAAAGTAGGGTTATACTTAGTTATTCACCTTCGGAAAAAACAGTAAGTGTTGATCGACCTTGGGAAATTGTTCCCGATAATACTTCAGAATATAGAATAGTGAGGAGGGTGATTTTTATTCGTGGTTGGGATAGTCGTAATGATCGTAATGGTGATGGGTGGGTTGACGATAATGAATTTGCTAACCTGGTTAGTCCTAAGGCAACAGCTAGACTCAAGTATCAATCAAGAGTTATTTATGGTGGCGGGTGGGTTGAATCTTCAGGAGATAATGGTGTTAACGTTTGGAATCCTTTTTATCATCAAGCAATTGGCGAAATGTATCGTGATAGTTGGGCAAGAAGTGGTCTTAAGGGTTGTTATCTAGACAATCTAACTCAAAATAATTTAGGTGATAATTTCAAGGAAATGTATGGAGCAATCGATCCAGTTATTCTTAAGGGAGGTTACCTTATAGAGTATGAGGAGGGTAGAGCTGATCAAGAATTTCCTACTGGTCAAGCATGGCTAGATGGTTATAAAAATCTTCTAAGAAAGTTAAAGGAGATAACTGGCAGTAGATGGATAGGAGGAAATATTGCTAATTCTAATCCTTTTTCCAATCGTTATTTAATTCATCTTAATGAAGTAATGGATTGGTACACTTGCGAAGATACTTTGCATAATGGATGGGCTGTTAATGGTTGGGGGGGATTAGGTTTAAGACCGGGGTGGATATATCCCGCCTTAGCTGCTAAAGGCATTCCTCATGCTTTGTCAGCTCACGTAAGACATATTCCTAGTGATAGAAACACCAGAGAAATGTGGGAAAGAAGATTAACCGAGTTACTATCTCTATATTATTTAGTTCAAATTCCCGGGAAAACAGCTGTAGAGTTTTGGAATTCTAGTTTTTGGTACGGCAGTGGCAATACCGTCTACAGAAATATTAATCCCACAGGTAGAGATGGCTTCTGGAAAGCAGGTGTTCCTAGAAATTATGCTTATCGTCCTCATGGATTGCTCATCAGAGATATAGGCATT
>JANXBL010000028.1 GCA_025060575.1 Patescibacteria group bacterium
TATTATCAATATCTATAATTTTTATATTGTTCGAGGTATTGTTGAGGGATTATCTTCTCCTTTTCCTAGAGGAATAATGATTTTTGAAAAATTAGTTCAAAGGAAATCTCAATTCTTACCCGAAATTGCTTTAATGATGAATAGATATTTAGAAAGTAATTTAGATAAAATTAACTCATTTGAGCAAATAGAAAAACCTTTAAATATCTACAATCAAGCTTTTAACTTAGATAGATATGATACTCGGGTTTTTAATTCTATTCAGTTAACTCTTTTGAGAATTTTAAATGTTAAAAAGAATATGAATCTTGATTATTCTCCAGAGCAAAAAATATTAGAGGAACTTTTTGCTAGTTACCTTAATGAATATCCTAAACTTTTGGATGTTAAGTTTCAATATATTGAATACTTAAAAATTTTAGGAAAAAATGATGAGGCGAAAAATTACCTATTAACTTTCGAAATAGAATCTTTAAAGAATCCCCGCTATGCTTTTATGTATTTAATTAGTTTACAAAATTTAGATAAAGATTTAGCTTATAAATATTATCAGAAAATTAATGAATTAAAATATCAACCTCGAAATCAATTTGATTATATTGTTCTAATGAAAACAGTTAAAGATAAAGATATTTTGGTTTTTGAAAAATTAAAAAATGAATACTTAAAGAAATTTCAAGATAATGAAGCTAAGAATTTATTAAGATCTGAATTAGGACTTGACAAATTACCATAATTTATTTTATAATTAGAATTATTCTAAAATTTAATCAAATAGCCGGTGATTTGATAATTTGATTTAATGAAATTTTAAAAATTTATCTATTTTTTTTAAGGCTTTATTTTTCAAAAGTCAGTTATGTTTTTTACTAAAAAAAATTTTTCAAAATTTGATTTTATCGAGATTGATAATCTCATTTCTTTTCAGAAAGAAAGATTTGAAAAATTTATTCACTCAGGGTTAAAAAAGGTTTTTAAGGAATTTTTTCCTATCTTTGATTATTCAGAAAAGGAAGTTAAATTAGAGTTTATTGATTGTTATATAGGTTCGTCTAAAATATCGGAAGATGAGGCTAAAGATAAAAAATGGACTTACTCAGCACCACTCAAAGTTATTTTAAAAGCTTATAACCTGATAAACAATCAAGTTACCCAACAAGAAGTTTATTTTGGAGATATTCCTTTAATTACTCACCGAGGAAGTTTTATTATAAACGGAATTGAAAGAGTAATTATCAACCAATTTTTACGTTCACCTGGAGTTTATTTTACTTCTACACCTTTTGGTGAAAAAAATTTATTTGGAGCAAAAATTATTCCTACCCGAGGAGCGTGGTTAGAATTTCAAATTGAGCCAAATAATCTTTTACAAGTTAGAATTGATAGAAGAAAAAAAGTTTTAGCTACTATTCTTTTGAAAGCCTTCGGAATTTTAGAAGAAGAAATTAGAGAAGAATTTAAAGATTTAGATTATAACCAAAACATTATCAGAGATACATTAAAAAGAGATGGTTTAAAAGATAATGAAGAAGCTCTTTTGTATCTTCATCATAAATTAAGAAGCTTCGAACCTAATACTTTTGATAATGCTCTTCTTCTTTTTGAAAATCTATTTAAAAAACAAGAAAGATATTATCTTTCAGAAGTAGGTAGATATCATCTTAATAGAAGATTAAATCTAAATTCTGACTCTTTAATTCTTCAAGGTGCAGATTTAATAGCAACAGTTAAAGAAATATTAAAACTTCAATCTGATCCCAATTCCCAACCAGATGATATTGATGCTCTTTGGAATAGAAGAATAAAGGGTATAGATGAATTATTAGAAAATCAAACAAGAATTGCTTTAACTAGAATGCTGAAAGTAATTAAAGATAAAATAAATGTGATTGATAAATCAGATAAAGTTTATCCAGGCCAATTAATTTACTCTAAAATTTTTTCCAACGCTATTAGTGAGTTTTTTAATATATCTCCTCTTTCTCAAGTAGCAACCCAAATAAATATTTTATCAGAATTGGAACACAAAAGAAGATTAACCGCTAGTGGTCCCGGTGGTGTTTCAAAAGAAAGAGCTGGTTTTGAAGTAAGAGATGTTCATCCTACTCATTATGGAAAAATATGTTGTGTTCAAACGCCTGAAGGAACAAATATTGGATTAATTACTTATCGAGCCATCTATAGTCGAATTAATGAATATGGTTTTTTAGAAGCTCCTTATTATCAAGTTAAAAGTGGAAAAATTGATAAAAATAGAATAATTTACTTAACCGCTTTGGAAGAAAAAAAATATAAAATTGCTAGCTCAACAGTTACAATCAGTAAAAATGGAAAAATTTTAGAAGATTTAGTTGAAGGAAGAATAAATAATGAGCCTACAATTATTCCCAAAGAAGAAATAGAATATATTGATGTTTCTCCTGTTCAAATTTTTTCTGTAGCGACTAACTTAATTCCTTTTTTAAACCATGATGATGCTAATCGTGCTCAGATGGGATCTAATATGCAAAAACAAGCTGTTCCTTTGGTTAATCCTCAGATTCCCATTGTGAGTACAGGAATTGAAGAAGTTGTTGCTAAAAATAGTGGTTATTTAATTTATGCCGAAGATAAAGGAGAAGTATTAGAAGTTGATGGTGAACATTTGGTTGTTAATTATCATTTGGGTAATAAAAATAAAAAAGTTGAATACAATTTAAAAAAATATTTAAAAACAAATGATTTTACATTTATAAATCAAAAACCGGTTGTCAAAAAAAATCAAAAAATAAAAAAAGGGGATGTTTTAGTTGATGTTTCAGGAATTCAAAAGGGGGTTTTAGCTCTCGGATCTAATGTTTTAGTAGCTTTTTTAAGTTTCAAGGGTTTTAATTTTGAAGATGCAATTATAGTTTCAGAGAGATTATTAAAAAATGATACTTTTACCTCTATATCAGTAGAAGAATTTTCAATTGATGTGAGAGATACTAAATTAGGAAGAGAAGAAACAACAGCTGATATTCCTGGTGTACCTGAAGTTAAATTAAGAAACTTAGACGAAGAAGGAATTATTCGAGTAGGAGCAAAAGTTTTAGCTGGTGATATTTTAGTTGGCAAAATTACTCCTAAAAAAGATATTGAATTAACACCTGAAGAGAAATTACTTAAAGCTATTTTTGGAGAAAAAGTTCAAGATGTTAAAGATACTTCTCTTTATTTAGAGCCAGGTAAATCAGGAAGAGTAACGAAGGTGAAAGTTTTAGAGAGAAGCAGAGGAGAACTTTTTGAACCTGGAGTGATAAAAAGAATTCATGTTGAAATTTCTAAACTTAAAAAATTACAAATAGGAGATAAATTAGCTAATAGACATGGTAATAAGGGTGTGGTTTCTATTATTTTACCTGAAGAAGATATGCCCTTTTTGCCAGACGGAAGACCGATTGATATCATTTTAAATCCCTTAGGGGTGGTATCAAGAATGAATTTAGGGCAAATTTTGGAGATGCATTTAGGTTATTCAGCTTATAAATTAAATTATCGAGCGATCGTTCCCAGTATTTCAGGACTTACAGAAGAAGAAATTAGAGAAGAATTAAAAAAGGCTAATTTACCCGAAGATGGAAAAGTAATTTTATATGACGGTGAGACTGGTGAACCCTATAAAGAAAAAGTGGCAGTGGGTATAATGTATTTGATGAAATTAGTTCACATGTCTGAAGATAAAATTCATGCCAGATCTATTGGTCCTTATTCTCTTATTACTCAACAACCATTAGGAGGTAAAGCCCAATTTGGAGGTCAAAGATTGGGCGAAATGGAAGCTTGGGCTTTAGAAGCTTATGGTGCAGTTAATATTCTTCAGGAAATGTTAACAATTAAATCTGATGATGTTATTGGCCGAGGTCAAACATACACAAAAATTATTAAAGGCGAACCAATTAAAACTCCTAATATTCCTTCAGCTTTTAATCTTTTAGTCAAAGAATTGAATGGTTTGGGTTTTACGATTCAAATTAAATATTTTGAAGAAAAAGTTAAAACTGAAGAAATTCAATCTTTAGAATTGGAAAAAAGTGTTAAAGTTAAAGATAAAAATGATAACAAAAATAAGTAATCAAGAAGAGATAAAATCAATTCTAATTAAACTATCTTCGCCAGATGAAATTTTAGAAAATTCTTATGGTGAAGTGACAAAACCTGAAACGATTAACTATCGAACAGGTAAACCTGATCGCGATGGTTTATTTTCAGAAGTTATTTTTGGACCGGTAAAAGATTTTGAATGTTCTTGTGGTAAATATAAAGGTCAACAATTTGAAAGATTAAAATGTGATCGTTGTGGAGTCGATGTTATTCGTTCTCATGTTCGGAGAGAAAGATTAGGTCATATTATCTTAGCTACTCCAATTTTTCATATTTGGTTTTTAAAAGTTTATCCTTATCCAGTTTCTTTGATTTTGGATATTCCTAATTTTCAATTAGAAAAGGTAGTTTATTATTCTGCTTATATTATCACTAAAGTTAATGAAGAAGAGAAGATTAAATTATTAAAAAATATTGAATCTGAGTATAAAGAAAAAATTAAAGATGTTAAAAATAAAAAAGAGATTGAAGAAACTTTCAAAAATATCAAAGAAGAAATTAATAATATTAAAGTAAAAAGAGTTTTATCTGATGTGGAATATTATTTACTTTCTAAGAAGTATCCTAATATTTTCGAAGTTAGAATGGGTGCTGAAGCAATTAGGAGGTTTTTAGAAGAATTAGATCTAAATGAAGCTTACAAAGAAACATTAGAAAAATTTAAAAAAGCAAAAAGCGGAGAAAGAAAGAGGTTATCTTTAAAACTTAAATTTCTAAAATCTTTCATTAAAAATAATCTTAGGCCTGAATGGATGATTTTAACAATTTTACCTGTTATCCCTCCAGATTTAAGGCCAATTGTTACTTTAGAAGGAGGAAAATTAGTTTCTTCTGATTTAAATGATCTTTATCGCCGAATAATTAATAGAAATAATAGATTAAAAAGACTTTATGAGATCAAAGCTCCCGAAATAATTATCAGAAATGAACAAAGAATGCTTCAAGAAGCTGTTGATGCTTTGCTAGATAATTCATTAAGAAGAGAAAAATTAGTTATTTCTAAAAGAAAAGTATTGAAATCTTTAGCTGATATGTTGAGAGGTAAGCAAGGTAGATTTCGACAAAATCTTTTAGGTAAGAGAGTAGACTATTCAGGAAGAGCGGTGATAGTAATTGATCCCAAATTAGCAATTGATGAATTTGGTTTACCTAAAAAAATGGCTTTAGAAATTTTTAAACCATTTATTATTTATGAATTAATTTCAAAAGAAATTGCCTCTACTATTAAACAAGCCTTATTTTTAATTGAATCTGAAGACCCCGAAGCTATTCAAGCTTTGAATAATATTATTAAAAATAAATACTGTCTGCTCAATAGGGCACCAACATTGCATAGATTAGGTATTCAAGCCTTTAAGCCAATTTTAACCGAAGGAATGGCAATTAAAATTCCTCCTCTTGTTTGCACTGCCTTTAATGCTGATTTTGATGGCGATCAGATGGCTGTTTTTTTACCTCTAGGAGAAGAAGCTCAAAAAGAAGCTAAAGAATTGATGTTAGCTTCTAAAAACCATCTCAAACCTGGAGTAGGTGAAATTATTACTAATCCAACAAAAGATATTATTTTAGGAATTTACTATCTTACCCAAATTGTAAAAAATAAAAAAGGAGAAGGTAAGATTGTTTTTAATGAAGAAGAAGCTAAGTTTCTTTACAATCTTAATTTAATTGATCTTCAAGCTGAAATTGAAGTTAAAAAATGTAAGAATGAAAAAGATATAAAAACTACAGTAGGAAGAATAATTTTCAATGAAATTTTACCTCCTGATTACCCTTATATTAATAAGAATATCGATAAAAAATCAATTAGTCGGATCATTGAAGAAATTTATGAAAAATATGGTCATGAAAAAACTTCTATTTTATTGGACCATATTAAAAATTTAGGTTTTAAATATGCTACTTTATCAGGTATTTCTTGGTCTTATTCAGATTTAAAGACTCTTCCAAATAAAAAAGATTTTATTACTCAAGGTTATGAAAAAGAAAAAGAAATTATTAGTGTTTATGAAGCTGGTTTGGTTGATGAAAAAGAAAAAAAATCGAGAATAATAAATGTGTGGTTAGAGATTGCTGGTTTAATTAATAATGAGATAAAAAAATACCTAGATGAAGAAAATAATCCTAAAAGAATGATTGATTCAGGAGCAAGAGGTTCCTATACACAGCTTGGTCAAATGGCAGGAATAAAAGGGTTAGTAGAAAATCCTAAAGGAGAAATTATTGATTTACCAATTGTTCATTCTTATAAAGAAGGTTTAACTACTTTAGAGTATTTTATAAGCACTCATGGTGCACGTAAGGGTGCTTCTGATACTGCTTTAAAAACTTCACGGGCTGGTTATTTGACAAGAAGAATGGTTGATGTTGCTCATGATGTGATTACTATTGAAGATGATTGTGGAGATGAAGAAGGAATAATTCTGACCAAAGAAGAAGCAGAAGAAGTAGGAGAGACACTAGCTACAAGAATTTTCTCTCGAGTTTCACTGGAAACAATTATTGACAAAACTGGTTTAGTTATTATCAATAAGGGTGAATATATCACTCGAGAATTAGCAGAAAAAATTGAAAAAAATGTTGATAAAATAAAAGTAAGATCACCATTTACTTGTAAATCTCTATTTGGAATTTGTAATAAATGTTATGGTTTCGATTTAGCATATAATAAACCAGTAAAAATAGGCATTCCAGTAGGTGTTATTGCTGCTCAATCAATAGGAGAACCAGCAACTCAATTAACAATGAGAACATTTCATGTAGGAGGAGTAGCTGGTGCGGGAGATATTACTCAAGGTGTTCCACGAGCTGAAGAACTTTTAGAAGCTAGAAAACCGAAAGGAGAATCAATTCTTTCACCTGTTAATGGTAAAATAGTAGGAATAGAGAAAGGAAACAAATATTGGAAGGTTACTATTAAGGGAATGCATCAAAAAAAAATTGTTCTTCATGTTCCAGCTTCAGCTACCTTAAATTTTAAACTAGGTGACAAAATTAAAAAAGGAGAAGCTCTTAATGAAGGTCCTAAAGATCCAAAAATAATATATATTTACTATGGAAGAATAGCTGCCTTTAAATATATTATTAATGAATTAAAGAAAGTTTATAATTTTCAAGGAGCAGAAGTTCATGATAAACATATCGAAATTATTATTCGGAAAATGTTTTCTCGAGTAAGAGTAAAAGAGGTTGGCGATAGTGATTTTGTTTATGGAGATATAATAGAAAAAGATATTTTTTTACTAACTAATAGGAAATTGAGAAGTGAAAATAAAAAATTAGCAAAAGGAATTTTGCTGTTAACTGGCATTACTAAAACAGCTTTAACAACTGAAAGTTTTTTATCAGCTGCTTCTTTTCAAGAAACAGCCAGAGTTTTGACCAGAAGTGCTTTAGAATGTAAGGAAGATTATTTACGTGGTTTAAAAGAAAATATTATTTTAGGAAGAAAACCCTTTATTGGGAGTAATTTCAGAAAA
>JANXBL010000029.1 GCA_025060575.1 Patescibacteria group bacterium
ATAAATTTTTTAAAAGTATGAATAAAGGCTGACCATTTTTTCTCTAGAAGAAAATCATGAATCTTAAAAATATTTATTTGAAGATGAACTAAATTTTTGATTTCTTCACCAGTTAGTTTTTCTTTTTTGTCGAGGAAGTTGATGTTATTAAGGTCATTAATCAAAAGGTCAATTTTATCACGATAATTTTCTTTTAGAAATGATACTAGCTCTTTTTGAATGTTAATATTAGATTTTTCAATAAATTCATCAATTAAATCGTCAACCCTGGCCAATTTGGTGGAAATAATATTAAATTTAAGCTTATTTTGTTTAAAAAATTCAAAAATTTCCGAATCTTGATCATCCAAAACGAAAATGAATTTTTGAAAATCGTTTTCTTGTATCAGAGATATTAATCTCTGCCAACTTTCTTTTTTTAGCTTGGTTGTTAAGTTGATAACCAAGTCAGGACTATTCCCAAATAGATTTTTATTTAGATTTCTTTCTAGTTGTTCAAAAAATAGACTTTCATCAACTTTTAGACTAATGAACAAAAAATTTTTCGACAACTTTTTTATTTCAGATTCAATTAAATTTTTATTTTTCCCGATAATAAAAAATATTCTAATCATTTCTTTGGTTTAAATTTTGATTCTCTTTTTTGGCGATGATAATTGATTGCTAATATGTGAGCTTTTCTATCTAGATTAATGATAAAATTTTTTAGTAAGGGATAGGAATCCAAATTTTTTTTACCCTCAGTAGAGTAAATTTCATTTTTAGGTTTTGATAGTGATAAAAGATCGATGTCTGATTTTGATTCTGAAATAGCAAGTTGGGCAAAATTAAATTGAATCTTTCCACCATCAACCAAAATAAGATCAGGAATACCCCATTCTTTATGAGCCAACCTTCTTTTGATAATTTCATATATCATTCTTGGATCGTCGGGTTTGCTGAGGGTTTTGATATTAAACTTTTTAGTTAATGAAGATTGGAAAACACCATCCAGGAAGGAAACAACGATGCCAACCATTTCTTTGCCGCTAAAATGGGAAATATCATATACTTCAATGAGATGAGGAGTTTTTTTGAGTGAAAAAATTTCCTTTAACTTTAATAAAATCTTTTTGTTTTCGTGTTCGATAAAAATAGTCTCTCCATCCTTAATTAAATTCTGATTTTCTTCAATTTTTTTAAGGGAAAGATAGAAATTTTTTAGCTGAGTCGCTAAATTAAGGTCATTTTTCTTAAGAGCATTTTTTATTTTTTGAAGAAGATTTTTTTTTAATAAAGTTAGATCAGAAACAAAAATTTTTTTTAACAATTTAAGATTTGATCTGTAAATTTTTATCTGTTTTTTACTAGGCTGCTCATTTTCGAGACAACACCAGCCAAAACAAAGACCAATTTGGGCATTTAAACAGGGGCGAGTATGTTTTTGCTTACAAGTGCAAAATGGTAAATTTTTTCTCACTAAGGAAAGAATTTTTTGGATAACTGTTCCCTCAAAAAATGGACCAATAATTTCTTGAGCACTAAATTTTTCAGGTTGGTGAGTAATAATGATTTTGGGGAAAATTTCTTCAGAAAAGACAATGTAAAAATAACGACTGTCATCTCGCAAGAGTTGATTAAAAGGTGGGTTAAGTTTTTTGATTAGGTCGCTTTCCCTAAAAATTGCTTCTATTTCGCTCTTTGTTTGAATAATTTCAATATCAGCAGAAGATTGGAGCAATTTTTTTATCTTGAGCGAATCATTTTGAAAATACTGTTCTATTCTTTTTCTTAAATTTTTAGCCTTGCCCACATAAAGAGGTTGACCATCATCATTTTTAAAAATGTAAACACCAGGCGTGCTTGGCAAATTTTTGGTGATTTCTTTTCTAATCATTGAATATAGTTAAGAAGATTTTTACCTTCAAAGCTTTTTGGCAAGGATAAGTTAAATAGAGAAATTATTGTCGGAGCAACGTCAACTAATGTGCCCCAAATTTTCTTTTCGATAGCTTTTATTTCGATGGCAATTCTTTCTTTTTTTCTCTTAAATTTTTCACCAATAATAAAAAAAGGTACAGGGCTATTATTATTAGTAGTATCAATTTGCCCTGTTTGAGTATTTATCATTTTTTCGATGTTGCCATGATCGGAAGTGATAATTAAGTCAAAATTTTTTTCTAGGCAATTTTGAACTAATTCCTTTAACCAGCCATCAACGATTTCAATTGTTTTGATAGCATCTTGAAAATTTCCTCGATGGCCAATGAGATTAAATAGAGGTAGGTTAATAACAATGAAATCAAAATCAGCCTCATTCATAACAAATAAAAGATAATCAATCATTTCTTTTCCTTGAGAAATAATTTTTTCTATTTCTGAATTAAAGGGAGGAAAAATTTTAAAAATCTCCCCAGGATGTTCTTCGGCAATAAAACCATTAAAATAGAATCTAAGCAAATCTTGATGTGATTCATCGATTATCTTCAGTTGTTTGATATTGTTTTCCGCCAGATAACGACTCAAATTGTTAGTTATCTTCTGTTCTTCAAAGATAACCGGATAATTAACGTTATCCAAGTAGCGAGTGAGAGAACTAATTATTAAATTTTTTCTAGCTGGCCTTTTAAATTTTTGAAAATCAGGTTCAAGAAAAGCTTCAGCTAATTGTCGAATACTTTTGTTTTCAAAGTTGAAAAACAAGATGACATCGTTATCCTTGAGGACTCCTTCTCGGTCAAAAACGAAAGGCTCGAGGGTGTCATCTCGGAATCGAGGGTCTTGATACTTGGCTTGCAAAATGTTGATAGGATTATTAGCATTTTTGCCTATTCCTTCGGTAATAAGGAGAAAAATTTTTTGAGTTCTTAACAGATAATTGCCGCTTTCATCAAGAGCATAAAATCTTCCGCTTAATGTTGCTATTTTACCTGGCAGATTCTTTTTAAAAATATTATCCTGCAGATTAAGCAGGAGATTGATAGCTGAACGAGGAGGAGAATCAATCCCATCAGTGAAGAGATGAAGATAGACATTAGGCCAATTTTGTTGACGACAAAACTCTAGTAAGCTTAGTAAATGTCGTAAAGATGATTTGTTTTTGCCTAAACTTAAAAGGCCAACAAGATGAAGTCGGGAATTATACTTTTTTAGATGATTAATTATAGCTAAGAGTTTTTGATTCCTGTAGAACTCTCCGGTATCAATGGCAAGCTCAATTCGAGTAAAATTTTGATAATAAATGATACCCGTTCCCATTGTTAGATGACCAATCTCGCAATTTCCTGCTTCATCAGCTGGTAAACCAACACTTACTCCAGAAGCTGCCAAAAGACAATAGGGATAGTTTCTCTTAAAGAAATCTAAATTAGGAGTTTTAGCAAATCTAAAAGGATTGGAAATATTAAACTCTCCCACCCCAAAACCGTCTAAAATCATCAAAATTAATCTTTTTTTAATCATTTTGGTAAAATTATATTTACTTATTTTTTTATATCATAACTGGTCCTTCATTAAAAAAATTGCTCATAATGTTATCCTTATTGATAATTTCGTCGGTGATAGGTTTTGTTTTGGGTTATTTTTTGGCTCAACAGTTGGTTTTTCGTAAAAGAAAAACAGCTTTAAAGGATATTGAAGATAAACTGGAGGAGAACAAAAAGATCGCTGAAAAAATATTGGTTGAGGCAAGAGAGAAGTCATTAGCCATTATTGAAGAATCTAAAAAGGAGAGAGAAAGAGTGTTAGAAGATGTTTTGGAAAGAGAAAAAAGGGTGAGTCAAAGAGAGGAGATTATGGACGAGCGAGAGCTAGCTCTGATTGAAAAGGAAAAGTTTATGAATGAAAAGATAAAGGATATTGAAAGCAAGAAGATTGAGCTAGAAGCAAGAGAGAAATTTATCGAAGAAACTATTCAAAAGATTAGTGGTTTTAGCAAAGAAGAAGCCCTTAGGATTCTATTTGATAAAGTGGAAAAGGAGTCCGAGTCAGAAATTTTAGCCAAAATAACAAAACTTAAGCAAAAAGAGAAAGAATCCCTTGAAGAGGAAGCAAAAAAATATATTATTGAAACAATTCCTCGTTACGTCCGCTCGGTGGTGAGTGAAATAACAACCACAACAGTTAGCTTGCCTAATGAAGAAATGAAAGGAAGGATAATAGGCAAGGAGGGAAGAAATATTAAACACTTTGAAAGCTTGACTGGGGTTGAAATAGTTATTGATGAAACTCCAGATGTTGTTTTGCTTTCTTCCTTTGATCCGATCAGAAGAGAAATTGCTAGACTGGCTCTAGAAAAGCTAATTAAAGATGGAAGAATAAACCCAGCTAATATTGAGGAAAAGGTAGAAGAAGCAAAAAGTGAAGTCGAGAAGATAATTGAAGAGGCGGGTAAAAACGCTAGCTTTGAGATTGGACTTTTTGATTTACCATCAGAAATTATGATTTTGATGGGTAGAACCAAATTCCGATATAGCTACGGTCAGAATGTTCTTCAGCATTCAATTGAAGTGGCAACCTTTGCCAGAATGATGGCGGAAGAGTTAGGGTTGGATCCTTACATAGCAAAAAAGGCTGGTTTTTTACATGATATCGGTAAAGCTGTTACTCACGAGTTAGAAGGTAACCACCTAGAAATAGGGATTAGAATTCTGGAAAGATTTAATATCGAAAATGACGTTATTTTAGCAATGAGATCACATCATGAAACCTATCCCTTTGCCAATTCATATGCCTACTTAGTCTTGGCAGCTGACGCTATCTCCGCCCATCGATTAGGAGCACGAAGAGAAACAACGGAAATATATCTTCAAAGACTCCAAGATCTTGAAAAAATAGCTTCTTCGTTTGAGGGAGTAGAAAAAACCTATGCTTTTGCTGGCGGCCGAGAGGTTAGAGTTTTTGTCAAATCAGAAATAGTGAGTGATCTTCAGATATATAAGTTAGCTAAGGAAATTGCCGGAAAAATCGAGAAAGAACTTCGCTACCCAGGTGAAATAAAGGTGGTGGTAATAAGGGAAAATCGAGCAGTTGAATATGCTAAATAAACTTTGTTTTTTTTTACTTTTTCACTTAAAATTTAAATAAGGTCGTTTTTAAGCCAAAAATTGACAATGGCTAAAGGAAACATCATCAGAAGAGAACATCTTGCTCAAAAAATGGTCGATAAATTTAATATGACCAAAAAAGATGCACTTGAAGTATTAAATTGGCTTACAGAGGAAATTACTCATAGTCTAAAAAGTGGTTACCAAGTTAAGCTTGTTGGTTTAGGTACTTTTAAGGTTAGAGAAAGAAAAGCCAGAATGGCTCTTAATCCAAAAACAGGAGAGAGGATTAGTGTGCCAGCTACTCGAGTGCCTCGTTTTACTCCTGCTAAAGATCTGAAAGAAGCCGTTAGATAAGGCTTAATGGGTAAACTTCATAGATACTATCAAATTGTCATAATTTTTACTATAGTTTTGTTTTCGAATGCTCAACAGTATGATTTTCCTCCTGCTCGCCGTTATCCTTCATCTTTAGTTCAAATAGCTATACCAGGAGCATGGGAGAATCCTACTGATCCTCAAACTGTATTAGAGTTTGTTCAGATGTATGGGACAGCCACTGCTGAAATGGTAAAAAGGTGGGAGATAGAAAATACAGATCTCATTGTGGGTGCTAATTATGGACCAGATATAAATCAGAAAAAAATTGTATTGGGTTATGAGTACTTTCATACTATTAGAGAACCATTTGATCAATTAAGAAAAAGAGCCATTATTTAAAGAGTAGATTACGAAGATTTTTCACTTCACTACTCGGAAGATACTATTATTAATACGACAGTTATTGGCACTACCAATTCTTTTTGGTTTGGCGAGTTAGGCGCTGGTTCTACGGATAGATCAAATAGTTACGGAAATAGGCTTTCAGATAATAGGGATGTTTTTAGAGGTATCTTTAGAGGTATCAATAATGGCGGTGCCTTTTTTATTTGGTCACCTTTACCTTTTACTGATATCTATATAGATTTAGAAAGGGAAGGAATAGGTGATTCTGGTTTAACCATAGAATATCCTTCAGAAGTTGATTATAATAGTTTTTCTATATTAAAATGGTCATCTGCTCAAATAATTGAAGATACAACAAATAATTTTTCTCGAAGCGGAAGGATAAGAATATCTTTTCCAGCTGATTGGGAATATGCTAATCTTTACCCACCTCATGGCTTCTATTATCCCTATCTAGCAAATGATAATGGAGGTTCTTTTGCTTTGAGAATAAAAGTTTTTAATTTTACTCAACGACCGCTAGTTAAAAATGTTAGGACAGCTGCCTCTATGGAATATTTAGATGGCGAACCTTACTTAGGAATTGTTCACCAAGGATCCATTAAAGAAGCATCATCAAGTACAGTCATTTTTCTAGATGATGCTTCTAGTACTAATAACGCCTACGACAATATGCTGATAAAAATAGTTGAAGGAAAAGGCAGTGGTCAAGTTCGGATCATAACTTCCTACGATGGAACTAATAAAGAAGCTATTCTCGATAAAGAATGGGATATTATTCCTGATAATTCTTCTAAATATAAAATTGTTAGAAGAGTTGTTCTTATTCGTGGTTGGGATAGTCGTAATGATCGTAATGGTGATGGGTGGGTTGACGATAATGAGTTTGCTAACCTGGTTAATCCTAAGGCAACAGCTAGATTTCGACATCAATCAAGATTAGTCTATACCAATGCTTGGTGGAGTGGAGCTAATTGGAACGTAGCAAATGTTTGGAATCCTAACTACAGAAGGTATGTTGCTGAATACATTAGAGATATTTATCAGAGTAGTAAAAGAAAGGGTTTTTATATTGACGACATAACTGCGAATGGTTTAGGTAGTCAGTGGATAAACAGACATAAAGCAACAAAACCAGCAGTTATTAAAGGTGGTTATATTAAAGAATATACAAAAGGAAGAGTTGATGAAGATAGTCCAACAAATGAAGATTGGTACTTAGGCTACGCTGAACTTATCAGAGAAATAAAAAGAATAAGCGATCTGACATGGATAGGAGGAAATATTGCCAATTCTAATCCTTACACGAATAAATGGTTAAAAGACTATCTTCATCCTATAATGGATTGGTACACTTGCGAAGATACTTTGCATAATGGATGGGCTGTTAATGGTTGGGGGGATTAGGTTTAAGACCGGGGTGGATATATCCATCACTTAGTTATGAAGGTAAAAAACATACACTGTCAGCTCATGTTAGAGGTGTAACCCGCAGTAATAATACTAGAGAAACGTGGGAAAGAAAGCTTTATGAGCTAACAACACTTTACTATCTAGTACAAATACCAGGCCAAACTTATGTTATGTGGTGGAATAGTTCATATTATTATGGTAGTGGTAATACAGTCATCAATACAGGCTATAATGGCTTCTGGAAAGCAGGTGTTCCTAGAAATTATGCTTATCGTCCTCATGGATTGCTCATCAGAGATATAGGCATT